>JBDTXT010000218.1:0-5135 GCA_040006035.1 Pseudonocardiales bacterium
TAGCGACGCGGATGAGTCGGGGGGCTAGCTCCAGCCCGGAGAGGAAAGGCACTGCTATGACTACTGATGCCACCCGATCCCGCAGCCGCATCTGTATCGTCGACTTCGCTGTCGCCGTGTGCGTGGCCGCAATGCTGTCCTGGGCCGGCCCCGCCGCCGCGGACAACGCCCCGCAACTGGCGTGCGGGAACACCCAGCCGGGACCGAGCTCGGAAACAGCTCACTTCACCAGCAACCAGGGTTTTGTGACCCCAATCCCATCGGTACCCGGCTCAAGCAGTTGCCCGGCCTACCTGCTCAACGACATCGCTTTCCTAAACTTCACTGGCCACGGTGTGGAGCACATCACGGTCAACAAGGCGCAAGACGCTTGGTTCACTGAGACGTTCACCGGCACCGGAACGGTAACCGCCTACCCGTCCTCGAGCCTGGCGAAACGTCGTCATGGATAACCAAGGCAACATCATCAGCGCCGACATCATCGGCCCCCCTGACGCGACGTTGACCGGACACCTGACGCAGTGGTTCGGTGGCTCCTTCAACAACAAGACCGTCGTCTTCCACGACACGATCACCGTCAATGCAACCGACCAGAACGGCCTCCGCGTCCACGTGCACGCCGTCGACCACACCAGCTGGAACGCGACCTCAACCCCGTTCGTCGACGTTGGGCCGGTTCGCATTAGGCCGAGGCCTCGACTGAGGGCTGGCTGTCAGGATCTGTTGCGGCTGGCCTTCCGTAGCGAGCCGGCCAGCAGCACGACGACGGTGAGTGGCAGGAGCCACCAGGCGGCCACGGCGGTGGCGGCGAGGGCAGCGGTGGCGGCAAGGGAGGCGATGATGCCGGCGGCGATTCGCCAGTCGTCGCCGACGATGAAGTCCCACCAGAACGCGCCGAATCCGCGTAGCGCGGCGGCGAGGCCACCGGTCATGATGCGACTCCAGCCGGCAGGCTCGACTCAGCGTCGCCAGCCACGTGTTGTCGACGCAGCCACGCGACCGCGGCGAGGGCGACGGCGAGCACGAAGACGATCAGCGGCAGCAGCGCGACGTCGGCGCCCGGCCAGCTGCCGCCGGCTCCTTCCACGCCCCAGAAGATGCCGAACGCGGTGAGCAGGACGCCGACCGCGAATTTCAGAGTGTTCTCCGGCACCCGGGCCAGCGGTGCGCGCACCGCGACGCCGACCACCGTGACAAGCACGACGGCCGCTACGGCGCCGACGGCGGCGAGCGGGATGTTGTGCTGGTTGGCGCCGAAGGTGAGCACGATGAACGCAACCTCCAGGCCTTCGAGTAAGACGCCTTTGAACGCCAGAGTGAACGCGTATGCGTCGCCGAGTAAGCCACGCCGGTCGGTCTTCGCCCGCTGGGCGGCATGGAGTTGGCGGGCGTAGATAGCGTCCTCGTCATGCAGGGCTTTCCAGCCCGAGGCACGCAAGATCGCCTTACGCAGCCAGCCAAGCCCGAACACCAGCAGCAACCCGCCCACAACGAGCCGAAGCACGTTGATCGGGATGACGGTCAACGCGGGGCCTAGCGCGGCGACGATCACCGCCAACACGATCAGCCCGGCGCCGACGCCGCGCAGGGTCGACCGCCAGCCGCGGGACAGGCCCACCGCCAACACGATGGTCAACGCCTCCACCGACTCCACCACGCATGCTGCGAAGACCGCCAGCAGTAGCAGGACGTCACGCATCAGCGGCTCCGCGTCGTCGCCGGGACCACAGATCGCTGACTGCGGTCATCGGTTGCGCTCCGTTCACGTCGTGCTGTGGTGCCTGGGAAAGCTGCCGGCGACTAGGTCGATCTCGAGGCGGACCTGGGACGGCCCCGGCCGGGTGGGCCAGCAGGTCACGGTGAGGCGGTGTGTCGTCGACGGTACCGGCCCGATGTCGCGGGCACCGTGGGAGTGGGCGGGTCGAGCGGGACGAGAAACCGCAGCTCACGGACCACCTGGAAAGTGTGACATCGCAAGTGCCATCGGCGCCTGGTCCCCAGACTGGCGATGATCGCCCTGCCACATCGGACTTTCAACTTTGAGCTCGCATGAGAGAGGACCAGTGGCGAACATGGCCGGAAGCCTCATCATCAACGCGCGAATGGTCGGCGCAATCGCCTACCTCCGCGGCTACGTCCGACGATCCACATACAGAAGCGATGATCATGCTGACCGGGCCCTTGACGCCGGATTGTCCCAGCGCTTGACTGGTGGATCCAACAATCGAGGAGCCCGCGATGGCCAAGTACCTGATCAAGGCGTCCTATAGCGCCGAAGGCATTAAGGGCGTCATGAAGGCCGGCGGTACCGCTCGAGTAGACGCGGTGAAGAAGGCCATCGCGAGTGTAGACGGATCGGTCGAATCGTTCTATTTCGCCTTCGGCGGCGACGATGTTTACGTCACCGTCGATGCTCCCAACAATGTAGCGGCGGCGGCGATGGCGGCCGCAGTCGGCTCATCGGGAGCGCTTGCCCGGTACGAGACAGTGGTACTCCTCACCGTAGATGAGATCGATGACGCCATGAAGATGGCTGTGAGCTACGCCCCGCCTGGCTCCTAGGCCTGCGACAACCCGATCCGCGGCCTTCGAAGGCAAATATCGAGGACCGTCATCCCCTTCATGAACGGCTCGGCGAGGCGCGTGAGCGTGGCTGGTTCGGTTAGATCGAGGGCCTCGAGGCCAGCCTTGCCGGCGCCGAGCAGAAACTGGCCGCGATGCGCCGCACTCCGAACACGGCCGTAACTCCGTCGCTCTGGGTTCGCTCATCGGCTATGTCAGTGCGTTCGGACGAGTTCCCGGATTCGCATGACAGCGACCGGGCACACGTTGAGAGCGCGATATCGATGTCGGGCAGAAACCAACGATGACGGAAGGTCCACGACGGTCGGACGAGTCCGCGAAGGCGACTAGGCACAACACCATCCGGCAACGAGCGTCGCCCTCTCTACCGCGGCGTCTCCGCCTTCGAGTTCGCTGGCATGATCGCCGCCATGACGAGCCCCACCATTCCGGCGTACCACGAGTACTTCCTGCCGACACTTCGGGCGGTTGACGATCTGGGCGGGTCGGGCTCAATTTCCGAAATCGTCGACGCCGTGATCAAGGCGCAGAGCTATACCGAAGAGCAACAGGCGGTACTCCACAAGAACGGGCCGGACACCGAGATCGGCTATCGGCTCGCTTGGGCTCGTACCTACCTCAAGTACTTCAGACTGCTGACCAACTCGGCACGAGGTGTCTGAGCAATCACCGAGGAAGGGACACGCTTCCTACGTGACCCCGCCTTGACCGACGAACAGCGCGAGCGGAAATTGCAGGAGCTGCGCGCGGCCCACGTGAAGGCCGCAGCCATCGAACGGGCGGCCAGGACCAACCAAGCGCCAGCGGACGCAGTCGACGATCTCGACGCCTCACCCGAAGACGACGCCGGGGACTGGAAGGAGCGCCTTATCGCCACCCTCACGGCGGAGACGTTCTCTCCAGCAGCCTTCGAAAGGCTCGCTCAGAGACTTCTGCGCGAAGCCGACTTTGAGTCTGTAATTGTCACTGGCCGCAGCGGCGACCAAGGCATCGACGGTATGGGCACGTACCGACTCGGCTTGCTCACGTTCCCGGTGTTTTTCCAGTGCAAGCGCTACACCAAGAGCGTCGGCCCAGGCGAAGTCCGCGATTTCCGAGGGGCAATGGCCGGGAGGGGTGAGAAGGGCCTTCTGATCACGACGGGGACGTTCACGGCGGAGGCCAAGAAGGAGGCTAACCGCGACGGTGCGACGCCGATTGAGCTTATTGACGGCGACAAACTCTGTGACCTCCTCCGGCAGTACGACTTGGGCGTACGGACCACACGACGAGTCGTCGAGGACGTGGAGATCATCGCGGGGTTCTTCCAGGACATGTGACGCGCTGGTTCGCACGCCCAGGCCAGGCCCGGACACGAACGCGAGCTCCGTAAGCGACGTGTCGCCCGACGAGGTGTAACCCCGGGTGATCGGCAAGTCACCCGTCTTTGATCAGTTACGGGACGCCTGCAACGGGCTGTCCCGTAATCGACCGTTTGTGGAACACCGCTGGCGTCAGCCGGCCCGTCGAATAGGGTTGACCCTCCGCCAAATCGAACGGCGGAGCGCGCGTTGGATCCTGAACTCACACAAGAGTGGTTGCGCCGGAAGGCTTCGCGGGAGCAGCTGCGCGCCGCGGGGATCAAAGCGATCGAGCGCTACTTCGACGCGCACGGCAAGGAGATCGCCAACACCGAGTTCTCCGAGAAACAGATCCAGGTCCACGTAGCGCCCGGCATCACCGTCGACGGTCGCATCGACCTGATCCGGCGGCTCGACACCGGCGAGGTCGCGATTGTCGACTTCAAGTCGTCCGAGCGCGCACAGGCCGAGGACGTCACGCGAGATCAGTTGCATATCTACGCCGTGGGATACCAGGAACTGACCGGGAAGTCCGCCGACGTGATCGAGGTGCTACCTGGGCGGGCGCTGTTGCGTTGATGTCGGGGCACGCCCGGGTGCGGAGTTGGTGGTGCTGCAGTCAGAGGCAGGCTGCGAGTTCGTCGAACGCAACGCGAACCCGATCGTGCACCGCGACGTCGGCGGTGATCGCGTAGTGGCCGCGCCGGAGGGTTCTGCACGAATGCGCATCAGCAGCGGGTACGCCGCCACCACGGTCGCCGAGATCGCCGAGCGGGCCCGGGTCTCCCGCGACACCGTCTACGCCACCGTCGGGCGCAAACCCGTCGGCAATCCCTCGGTGGTCGAGCAGTCCTCGGACGCCTAGCGCCCAGGTTGAGGGCTCAAGGAGCTCGTAGAGCAGAACTCCTAAGCCCTGGGAGTGCAGCGTCAATCGACGATCCTCATGGCCGACTCATCTCCAGTTCGTCTCGCCCTCGCTCGGATCGATGCACGGCGGGAAGTGCATCACCAACCCGCATTCGCGCCCATCGACGTCAGCGCGGCAGCGGTAGGTGCGGTGTCCTGTCCGGCCGGGCGTGCACGCGCACGGTGAGAATCCGACAAGAACGCCGCGGGCCAGTAACTTGTGGCCTCTCGGGCAGCGTTCCGGCGGCACTTCTGTGATTGAGCCGTCTCGATTGACCCTCGAACGCATGTTCGAGGGTAGGCACA
>JBDTXT010000219.1:0-5104 GCA_040006035.1 Pseudonocardiales bacterium
GCACTACGGTGGAGCTTCGAGTCTCGCGCCGCGTCACCGATCCTTGGACGCTGCATGCCCCGTCTCCAGAATCGAGTGAAACCACCGAGTGACCGCAGATACTTTGAGCTCAGCCGCACAGCTTCGCCTGCTCGACCTGCAGGCGGCTGACACGTTCCTGGCCCAGCAGGCGCACCGCCGCTCGACGCTGCCCGAGATCGCGGCCATAGCCGAGCGCGAGGTGCGGGGCACCGTGCTGCACAACGAGATCGTCGACACCGAGACCCAGATCAGCGACATTGCGGAGGAGCAGCGGCGTCTCGAGAACGAGGTCGACGCCGTGCGTACCCGTGCGGCCCGCGACGAGCAGCGGCTGCTGGTCGGCGGGTTGGCACCCAAAGACCTGGGCGGGCTGCAGCACGAGCTGACCACACTGGCGCGTCGCCAGTCCACGCTCGAGGACGAGCTGCTCGAGGTGATGGAGCGGCGTGAGGAGGCCGACGCGGCGCTGGCCCGGTTGGCCGCGCAGCGCAGCGTGCTGGACAGCGAACAGAGCGAGTTGGCGGCGTCGCGTGACACGGTGTTCGCCGAGATCGACGAGGCGGCTGCGCAGCGCACGACTGAACGCGCGTCCATCGCCGGCGACCTTCCCGAAGACCTGTTGGCGGTGTACGAGCGGGCCCGCGAGCACGGTGGCGGTGTCGGCGCGGCGGTGCTGCGCCAGCGCCGCTGCGAGGGCTGCCGCATCGAACTGTCCGGCAGCGAACTGGCCTCGGTGCGCCGGGCCGGCCCGGACGAGGTGGTCCGTTGCGACAACTGCCGCCGCGTGCTGGTGCGTACCGCCGAATCGGGCCTGTGACCCCATCCGTCGAGCACGTCATAGTCGAGGCCGACGGCGGCTCGCGAGGCAACCCCGGCCCGGCCGGCTACGGCGCGGTCGTCCTCGATGCTCAGTCACGGGCGGTGCTCGCCGAACCGTCTGAGGCCCTCGGTGTCGCGTCGAACAACGTGGCCGAGTACCGCGGGCTGATCGCCGGGCTCTTGGCGGCGGCCGAGTTGGGGGCGCGCCGCGTTTCGGTCCGGCTGGACTCCAAGCTCGTCATCGAGCAGATGTCCGGGCGGTGGAAGGTGAGGCACCCGGACATGCAGGCTTTGCACCGGGAGGCCACCACGCTCCTGAGCCGATTCGACCAGGTCAGCTTCGAGTGGATTCCGCGCGAGCAGAACACGCTCGCCGACCAGTTGGCCAATGCGGCCATGGATCGCGCGGCGGGCGTCCCCGCGCGGTCCCGAGGGGCCCCTTCGGAAACGCCTGCGCCGCAACCGATGTGGACGCCGCCCGCGGGCACCCCGACCCGGCTCATTCTCGTGCGCCACGGGTCGACGGAGCATTCCCCGCAGCTGCGGTTCTCCGGTCGCAACGATCTGCCACTCGATGCGACAGGGGAGCAGCAGGCGGCTCAACTCGCCGCTCGGGTACGTGCATTTGGTGAGGTGTCGGCCATCGTCAGTTCGCCGCTGCTCCGGGCACGCCAGACCGCCGAAGCGATCGCGGCCGGCCTCGGGGTGCGCATCGAGACGAACGACGATCTAGCCGAGCTGGACTTCGGGACGTTCGAAGGCAAGACATCGGCCGAGGTGCACGTTGATCAGCCGGGCGAGCTCGCGGCGTGGCTGGCTTCGCCGCAGGTCGCGCCGCCCGGTGGCGAGTCGTTCGCGGCTCTCGCCGGCCGGGTGCGCCGCGGCCGGGATGCGGTGATCGCGGCGCACGGTGGTCAGACGGTTGTGGTCGTCACGCATGTGACACCCATCAAGACGTTGATCCGGCTGGCGCTGGACGCGCCGCCGGCGAGCATGTTCCGGATATTTCTCGACACCGCTTCGATCTCGATCGTCGACTACTTCGCGGACGGGAACTGCGCCGTGCGGCTGGTGAACGGGACAGCTGAACTGGACTAGTGCCGCCGCTGAGTGGCGGGTGGGCGCTACTCGGGGGGCGCGCCCTCCGTCGGACCGGGAGACAGTCGCTCGCGCTGCTCAGGCTCGAGGCCTTCAGTCACCCGGACCGGCGCTTTGCGCTCGTCACGACGCCACGCAGAGAACGCGGCCGTCATCGCAAGTACCCAGGCTGAGCCGATCAGGACGGCGCCGATGACGTCCGAGAGGTAGTGCACGCCCAAAGCAATCCGCGAGAAGCCGATGAGCAGGACGACGAGGGCGCCCGCTGCGAGCAGCCACGGCCGGGCCCTGCGGTTGACGATCGGCAGGAAGACCAGCAGCAGGATCCCGCAGCCGACCGTGGCCGACTGGGTGTGCCCGCTGGGGAAGGATTTGCCCGCGGCACTGGCGATCGGGTCGACCAGATGGGGGCGGGCGCGATCCACGGTCACCTTGATTGCCCGGTTGAGCAGTGAACTGCCGATGGCGGCCACGGCCACGAATGCGGCCAGGCGAGGCAGCCGCCGGTAGAGCAGCCAGGCGAAGACCGGCGTCAGGACGATCCACCAGGCTATGGGCGAACCGGTCGCGCTGATCGTGCGCATGGCATCCGCGAACGCGGGGTGAGCGCCGGCAAAACGATGCAGCCTGTTGGACGTGCCGCGGTCGAGGTGCAGCAGTGATGATGAGGATGTCGTCACCAGCGCGACGATGACCGCGAACGGTACCGCCGCGATGAAAACCGCGGTGAACGCCAGCATGGTGCGGGCACCGAAGCGGGTCGACGCGGTCTTCTCCTCGTGGGTCCGTGACGTCATGACGGCGGTGTGCACATCACGAGGGCACCGGCCAGCACCCGCACCGTCATCTCGTCCGCCTCCCCTGCGTACTCGCCGTCGTATTCGGTCGGGACGGGACGATCGACCCGAATCTCCACTTGCCGGCCGCGAAAGATCTCAGCTTGGCGGCCGGTGTCAGGACGGCCGCGCAGGATCCGCAGCAGGAGCACAGGCCAGTCCCGCCAAGTCCGGATGGTCAATACCCCGACGTCGAGGATGCCGTCGTCAGGCTGCGCGTCGGGCAGCATCCGCAGTCCACCCTGCACCTGCCCGACGTTGCCGACCAACACGCCGAGGGCGCGTCGCTCAATGGCCGCAGCGCCATCGAGCGCGATCGTGAACCGAACCCGTGGGGTCCGGCGAACGGCTCGCACCAGGCCGGCCAGGTAGGCCGCCCAACCCGCCTTCGCCTTCGCGGTGTCGTCGGTGTCGCGGATGAGCGCGGCATCGAAGCCCAGGCCGGCCATCACCACGAAACGGCGGCCCCCGGCCTCGAGCACGTCGAGGTGCCGTCGGCCGGTCCCGAACGCGACATCGAGCGCGGGCGCGATGTCGAGCGGCACACCGATGTTGCGTGCTAGCAGGTTGCCGGTGCCGACTGGGACGAGCGCCATCGCCGCGTTTGTCTGCGCCAGCGTGCCGGCGCAGGCTGCCACCGTCCCGTCGCCACCGCAGACGAGTACGAGATCGGCGCCCGCATCCAGTGCCTCCCGAACCTGGCCGGCGCCGGGGTCGTCCGGCGTCGTCTCGAACCACAGCGGCTCGGCCGCGTGCGCAGCCGCACAGCGCGTGCTGATCTCCTTGCGAAGCTGCACCGCATCGTCGACGAGCGAAGGGTTGCAGATCACGGCGGGCGTGCACGAGTTCGTCATCGACGCTCCATCAGCAGTACTCGCGCGACGATGCCGAGCCACAGAAGGCCGAGCAGTGCGCCGGCAATGACGTCGCTTGGATAGTGCATACCGCGGTACAAGCGCGACAAGGCAACCATGACCGGCACAACGATCCCGACGGTGATGGCGAGCGCCCGCAGCCAGGTGCGCTTCGAGGCGAACCACACGATCACGGCCAGGCCGGTGTAGAGCGCGACGGCGGCGGCTGTGTGGCCAGACGGGAAACTCGACGTCGGCGGCGCAGCGTCAAGGTGTTTGACGGCGGGCCGGTCGCGATTGATCACCAGGGTCGTGCAGACGAAAATTGTCACCTCGCCCACGAGGGCGACGGCCAGGAACAACGATTCCCGCCAGCGGCCGAGCAGTAGGCGCAGACCGATGAAGAACACCGCGCCGACAGCGATCACGGTCAGCGTCTCGGCGCCGAACGTCATCAGGTGCGTCACCGTGTTCCATGTGCCGCTGCGATGCCGGGCCAGCCAGCGGTTCATCGCCCCGTCCCAGTCGTAGAACGCGGTATCGGTGAGCGCATGGGTGAGCAGGTAGCCGGTGCCGGCCAGCAGCGCCCACAGCAGGACAGCAGCGGGAATGAGACGGCTGGCCGCGAATCGAATGGCGCCGTAGCGGTCAGGCGCACGCCGGGTTGACGGGGTGGTCATGCCCACACTGCTCATGTCAGGTCCGTCGCCAGATCGCCTCGGCGTAGCCGTAGGCGCCGAACGCGATCAACCCGAGTGCGGCCACGGCAAGAAGCCACGGCGAACTGTCGGCCAACGACCGCAGCGCGCCATCCAGACCCCGCGCCTTCTTCGGGTCGAAGTCGTACGCGGCACGCACGACGAAGATCCCGGCCACCACGAAGACCGCGCCGCGAGCGGCCGTGCCCACGGTTCCCAGGAACCGAACCACCCGGCGGGTGGTCGGGCTCATCCGGTTCAGGTCGAGGTACTTCTCGAACTTGTGGGTGACACCTTCGAACACAAGTGCCAGGCCGACGATCACGATGATGACGCCGAGAATGCCCACCGCCCAGCGCCCGCCGGTGTGTGACATGACCTTGGCCGTCCAGGTCTGCTGCTGGCGCGCCTGACTCTGCTGGCGCGCGTGCATGACCAGATTGAAGGCGTTAACGGCGAAGAAGGAGTAGATGACGCCTCGGACGAGAGATTGCACGCGCGGGCCCTTCTTGTCACCCTCGCCGACGACGCCGAACGCCGCTTCACTCAGCCGCCATAGCGCGTACGCAGCCAGTCCCACTGCGATGATCCACAGCAGCAGGGTGCCGCCAGTGTGCTGGGCGACCTCGTTGAGCGCGCCGCGTTGGTCGGTCTCGCCTTGCGGCTTGCCGTTGGCCAGCAGCAGTGCCAGGCAGCCGATGAGCAGATAGATAGTTGCCCGCGCCGCCAGCCCGAGGCGTGCGAGTCCCTTCATCTGTGGACTTCGTGCCGCCCGTCG
>JBDTXT010000220.1:0-5102 GCA_040006035.1 Pseudonocardiales bacterium
ATGAGCCCCGATCCGACGTCTGCCCCCAAGGCGTCGAAGGCGGTGCGCGAATCCAGTGCGAAGGTCGGCCTCTCGACCGCCTCGGCTTACCCCGAAGGCACCGCGGCCGCCTTTGAACTCGCGGCCAAGCTGGGCTACGACGGGGTCGAGGTGATGGTCTGGACCGACCCGATCAGCCAGGACCCGTACGCGCTGCTGCGCCTGTCGGAGCACTACCAGGTGCCGATCCTCGCCATCCACGCGCCGTGCCTGATCATCACCCAACGGGTGTGGACGACCGACCCGTGGGTCAAGCTCCAGAAGGCCCAGTTCGCGGCCGAACTGCTCGGCGCCCAGACAGTCGTAGTCCACCCGCCGTTTCGCTGGCAGCGGGAGTACGCGCGCGACTTCCAGATCGGCATCGGGCAGATGTCGCAGGAGACCGACATCCGCTTCGCCGTAGAGAACATGTTCCCGCTCCGGGTGCGTGGCCGGGAGGTGTCCGCCTACCAACCCACCTGGGACGTCGCCGCCGACGACGAGCCATACCGCGACTACACGCTCGACCTGTCGCATTCAGCGGTGTCGCAGTCCGATGCGCTGGCGATGCTCGAGGCCATGGGCAGCCGGCTCACCCACCTGCACGTCGCCGACGGCACCGGGCTCACCAAGGACGAGCACCTCATTCCAGGACGCGGCACGCAGCCGTGCGTCGAGGTACTCGAGCGGCTGGCCGCGCAGGGTTATGGCGGCCACGTGATCGTCGAGGTCAACACCCGCCGCGCCCTGGACCGGGCCGAGCGCGAAGCCGACCTGGCCGAGGCGCTCGCCTTCTGCCGGTTGCACCTGGTCGCCTCCCCGAGCGCGCCCACGGATCGTTGAGTCCCACTAGGCCAGGTGCGCGGAGACAACCAGGTTGTCCAGGTAGTTGTGGGTGCTCCAGTTGAAGTCCCCGGTACAGGTGATCAGTCGCAGCACCGGCACGGGCTGCGGGCCGTACACGGTCGCAGCCGGGAACCTGTCCTTGCGGTACTGCGCGACGTCGTCGACCACGAATCGCAGGACGCTGCCGTCCGCGCGGGTGACCAGCACGATGTCGCCGGCGCCCAGTTCCCGCAGCCGGTAGAACACGGCGGGGCCGGCACGGGAATCGATGTGTCCGGCGATCACCGCCGGCCCCGGGCTGCCCGGACGGACCCCGCCCTGGAACCACCCGGCCACCTGCCACTGGCTCGGCACCTCCAGCGAGCCGTCCGATTGCAGGTTCAGCGCTTGCAGCGACGTGTCCACGTCGATGCGCGGGATGCTGAGCTGCACCGGGATCGGCGCGGTCGCGACCGGGCGAACCGGGTGCGCCGTCTGGATCGGCAGCGCTGCGACCGCCATCAGTTGCGGGTCGGTCGTCGAACTCCGCGACATCGCGTCGGCTCCGAGGCTCGCCACGATTGTCCCGACCAAGATCAGTCCAGCGGCGCGCCAGGGCCTGCTCCGCCGGGCCCGATGCGTTGCCGCGTGCCCGCTCATAGGCGGCGCCGCGACCCAACCCACAGCATGAGTCCGGCAGCTGCTGCCAGAGCGCCGGCCACCGTCACGCTGAGCGCCAGCCAGTCGGTGCGCTGCGGTGCGCCGGCCGCAGTCGCGCCGCCGCCGGCCGGAACCGACCCGAACGGCACGGTGCCCGCCCCGGCCGCATCGAGCAGCGTGTGCAGGGTGATCCCGCCGTTGGGCGTGTCGAGCACGACCACGGTCCCGATGCTGCCGGCGGCCACCGTCACGTGCGCGCTCGCCTGGATTGACGGCTTCCCGACCGACTTGGCCACGATCGAGATGCTGCCGGCGGGGACAGCGGTGTAGGACGTCTGGGTGGCGAAGGCGGCGTCCCGCGCGATGGTCGGACCGCCCTGTGCCAGTACGTCGACATGGGGTGCGGTGCTGGCGGCCTGGATCACCCGCAGGCTGCCGGTCCCGGCGCGTGGTTGCGCGAGTTCGTCGCGCAGGACGATGCCCTTGAGTTGCTTGTTCATGCCCACCGCAGCCGCCGTGTACGCCCGGCCCGCCCCTGCCTTCAGCGTCCAACTCAGGGCCGCCGGGGTGGACGCGGCGGCGCCGTGCGGACGCATCGCGACCGCGTACAGCCCCGGCGTCACGCGCTCGTAACTGCTGACATCGCCATATCCGACCGACGAGAGCCACAGCATGGTCGTGCCGCCGGCGAACGCGGTGAGATAGACGTCGACTCCTGGCGTGTCGGGCGAGAAGTGGGCGCCGCGCACCAGCGCGTCCGGTTCGGCGGCGCTCGCCGGGCTAGTGCAGGTGGCCAGCGCAGTTCCGAACAGCAGGCCGACCGCGGCGATCATGCTGAGCAGTCGTCGTCCGATCATGTAGTTCTCCTCGCGGGGTCAGTTCAATTGGGGAATCGGAGCCGTAGTGAAAGGCCAGGTGAGTCGGAACGAGTCCCGACCGGTGGGCACCATTGCGCTCGGGCGGAACGGTTCGGACAGGCTCGCCAGCACCGGCGCCAGCGCGGCCGCCTCGGTCAGCACCACGTCGACGGTGCGCGCCGGCAGGCCCGCGGCGATCTCGGCCGGATCGCCGGTGACCGCGGTGATGCGGACGGCCGTGCGTTCGGCGAGAACAGCGAGGACCGTGGCTGTGCGCAGATCCAACTGGCCGGCCGTCAACGATGTCCGGATCGCCGTCGGTGCGCGCACTGCTGGATTGGCCGCGAGTGCGGCGCCGGCCAGTGTGCGATCGGAGCTGTCCCTGGAGCGTTGCGAAGCCAGCGCATGCGATCCCGCCGGCACCGTCTCGGCTATCCGCACCGCGGCCGCACCGCTGCCGAAGATCGCCACGGGCAACGCGGATCGCACGCAGCCGGCCAGGGTCTCGTCCGTGATCGCCGCCGACTCGAGCGCGCGGGTCACCACGACGAACGAGATGGCATCGCAGCCGACAACCTGGCCAGGTGGCGTCACCGCCGACGGCGAGAAACCCGAACGGATCAGGGCGGTGCGGACCGCGGGGTCGGCGATCACTCTGGCCGAGTGCGGCAGATTGGTACTGAGCCAGAGCTCGGCGCCGCTAACGAAGGGCGAGGTCTTGGTGGCCGCCGTGCGGGCCTCGTCGAGCTGGCCGGACTGCCCACGAACGCGCACGACCAGGCTCGCGCCGGCAATGACGGCGAGAGCGGCGACGAGCAGAGTCAGCGCGACCAGGCGGTAGGAGCCGTGACCGAAGCGCGGAGAGGGGTCCGACGCTCGGTGCTGGCCGGCGCTACGCTGCGGATCGGGGACGAGCGCGATCGGCACGTTGCCACGGTCCGAAGATCCGTACCAACGCGGGCGGGCGAACACGTCGTGCGAGTCCATTCGACCCCGGCAGGCGAGCGGGTGAAGCCTGATGTCTTCGCGCAAGCCCGGACCAGCTGGACATGCGTGTACAGAGAGCAGTGACCTTAGTGTGACACCTTACTCGAAACTAACAGACCTGAGAAGGGTGTATTTCCCCAGCTGCGCAGCACGCCCGGCCCGCCGCCCGCCGTGGCAGGCGCTCGATAGCCTGACGGGCATGCTTCGCTCCACGATCCTGGCCGCCTCGCGCAACCGGCGGGTCGAACACCTGGTGACGACCGCGCCCATCTCGCGCAGCGTCGTGCACCGCTTCGTCGGCGGCGCCGATACCGCCTCCGCCGTCGCCTCGGCTCGGGCGCTCATCGCGAGTGGGCTGACCGTCACCTTGGATCACCTCGGCGAGGACACCACCGACCTGGAGCACGCGCAGTCCGTCGTGGACGCCTACCTCGAACTGCTCACCGCGCTGGACCGGGCCGGGCTGGCGCAGCGCATGGCGCCGTTGACGGCCCGCAGCGAGGTCAGCGTGAAGCTGAGCGCGATCGGCCAGGCTCTCGGCGCCGACGGCGAGAAGATCGCCCTCGAGCACGCCCGGCGCATCTGCACCGAGGCGCAGGGGGTCGGCGCGACGGTCACCCTCGACATGGAGGACCACACCACCACCGACTCGACCCTGGGCATCCTGGCCGAGTTGCGCACGGACTTCCCGGACACCGCCGCCGTGCTGCAGGCCTATCTGCACCGCACCGAGGCCGACTGCCGCGACCTGGCTACGTCGGGCAGCCGCGTCCGGCTGTGCAAGGGTGCCTACCAGGAGCCTGCGGCGGTCGCCTTTCAGAAGCGCGAGGAGGTCGATCTGTCCTACGTCCGCTGCCTGAACGCATTGCTCGAAGGCGACGGCTACCCGATGTTCGCCACTCACGACCCACGCCTGATCGAGATCGCCGCCGAGCGGGCGAGGGCCCACGGTAAGGCGCCCAAGCAGTTCGAGTTCCAGATGCTCTACGGCATCCGTCCCGACGAGCAGCGGCGCCTCGCCGTCGCCGGGCACACGGTGCGGGTCTACATCCCCTACGGTGCGCAGTGGTACGGCTACCTCATGCGGCGCTTGGCTGAGCGGCCCGCCAACCTGACCTTCTTCGCCCGCGCTCTGCTCTCGAAAGGCTGAGATGGCTGACATGGAGGGTCTGGCGATCTTCGGCGGCGGCAAGATCGGCGAGGCACTTGTCTCGGGTCTGCTGCGGGGCGAGCGCACGCCCGCCGACATCGTCGTGTGCGAGAAGCACGCCGAACGCGCCGCATACCTCGCCGACACCTACGACATCCAGACGCCCGACGTGGCCACGGCTGTGGCGCAGGCGCGCACCCTGGTGCTCGCCGTCAAGCCGCAGGACATCGACGCGCTGCTCCTCGAACTACGCCCGGTGGTCGGTACCCAGCACGTCGTGGTGTCCGTCGCGGCGGGCATCACGACCGCGCATATCGAAGGACGCCTGCTCGACGGTGTCCCGGTCGTGCGGTGCATGCCCAACACTCCCGCTCTGGTCGATCAGGCGATGACAGCGGTCTCGGCCGGCGTGCACGCCACCGAGGAGCATCTGGCGACGGCTGAGTCGCTGCTGGGGGCGGTCGGGCGCGTCGTGCGCGTCCCGGAATCCCAGCTCGACGCCGTCACCGCGCTGTCGGGCTCGGGCCCGGCGTACTTCTTCTTCCTGGTGGAGGCGATGATCGACGCCGGCATCCTGCTGGGGCTGCCGCGGGCCCTGGCCGCCG
>JBDTXT010000221.1:0-5087 GCA_040006035.1 Pseudonocardiales bacterium
GGGAGTCCCAGGCGATGGCCGGGGGGACGACCGCCTGGGACTTCCGGTCATCCTGTACCCGCCGGTAACTGATGTCCAGTCGGTGTGAAGTCCGGTGGTCGAAATCCACCGAAAGTAGCCCGAGATCACTGTTGTTTTAACAGGAACATGGCGCTTGTTTGACAGGAGATTTCAAGATCAACCCGAAAGTTACCTTGCCGCTCAATAACTTACAAGGAAGAATCCTAGTTACCTCAAGCAACGGGGGGCGGTCGATGACTTTTCAATCCCCGGTGCCTATGCCGGTCGAGTTCGGGGGTCTCGACCGTTTTGGGGGACTAGTGAAGGTGGCCTCGCTCGTATGTAGGAGCGGGGTCATTTTTGCGTCCGCCTGCAGACGGCGCCGGACGTGAAGTGCTTGCACGGCGACCGTCCGAGTGGGGTGGCTCGTACCCGACGGCGCCACACGTCCAGTACCGCCACGCGGTGCCCATACCCGCCAGGCCACGCCTTCGACGACATTGAGCGCGGCCTCGGCCTGACGGTGCCGCCGCACTCGCTGCGCCACTATTTCGGCTCGAGCCTGATGTCGCGGGGCGTGACCGTGGTCGCACTGTCCGAGTGGCTGGGGCACTCGAGCCCGGAGATCACCGAGCGGGTTTACTCATACCTGATGGCCAACGATCAGGAAGTGGGCGGGCGGCGATGGCCGAAACCCTGAGCAAGATCGTTCCTGATGTGCACCAGGCGCGCACCAGCGAAGATCAATATGCGCGCTAGGTCAGCAGATACGGGGCTTTCCTTACAAGCCGTCCTGTTCGACATGGATGGCACGCTGGTCGATACCGAGCCGTACTGGATCGCGGCCGAGTACGCGCTCGTAGAGTCCTTCGGCGGCACGTGGAACGACGCCCACGCGCACGCGCTGGTGGGCAACGCATTGCTGGTCTCGGCTGAATACATCCGCGAGCACGGCGGCGTCGACCTCGAGCCGCCGGTGATCGTCGAGCGGCTGCTCGACGAGGTGATCAGGGCCGCGCTGCTGGAGATGCCGTGGCAACCGGGTGCGTTGGATCTTGTGCAGGAACTGCGTGATCACGACGTCCCCTGCGCGATGGTCACGATGTCCTACGAGCGACTTGCCAGCACGCTCACCGACCAGCTGGCGAGCGGGACGTTCACCACCGTCGTCACCGGCGACCAGCTCCACGACGGCAAGCCACATCCGGAGGCGTACCTGACCGCGGCGGCTCGATTGGGCGTCGACCCCGCCTACTGCGTGGCCATCGAGGACTCGCCCACCGGAATTGCCTCGGCCGAAGCAGCGGGTTGCGTCGTCGTCGCCGTTCCGCACACCGTGCCGATCGAGCCAGGGCCGCTGCGCACCGTCGTCGGCTCGCTGACCGACCTGAGCCTGGCCCGGCTCGAGGCACTCGTGCGCGGCCGGGCCGTCAGGACGGCGTGAGCGCACCCGGCGCGGGCGTTCGGTGGTCCTCGTCGATCGCGGCCAGGGCATCGGCTGGGAACGGTGGCGGCGTACCGCCCCACGCCGGGCACAGCGCTTTGTAGTCGCACCAGTCGCAGAGCCTGCTGGGGCTCGCCTCGAATTCGCGCAACTCGGTGGCGCGTTCGATGGCTTCCCAGATCGCCCGCAGGGTGCGCTGGAAGCGCTCGAGCTCGTCGGCGTCGGGCGAGTAGCTCAGCGTGTCGGTATCGGCCAGATAGATCAGCCGCAGCTGGCGGGGCACCACGCCCCGGGTGCGCCACAGCACGAGCGCGTAGAACTTCATCTGAAACAGGGCTTGGGCCTCGAACGCTTCGCGCGGGGTGGCGCCCGTCTTGTAATCGACGACCCGGATGTCGCCATCGGACGTGACGTCGAGCCGGTCGACGTAACCGCGCAGGCGCAGACCGTCGATCACTATCTCGACGCGCTGTTCGCGTGACTCGGGCTCCAGGAGGGTCGGATCCTCGAGGGCGAAGTAGTTGCCGAGCAACTCCGCGGCACTGGCAAGCCATTCGGCCAGCTCGCTGCCGTCTGGATCGGCGGCGAATAGGCCGGCCGATTCGGGGGACTCGGTGAGCACGCGCTGCCAGGCGCCGGGCAGCAGGTCGCGCGCTGCCGCGAGGGTGCGCTGCGCGGCGGGCAGGTCGAAGAGTTCTTCGAGCACGGCGTGCACGACGGTGCCCCGCGTGGCCATCATCGACGGCGTTTGTGGCAGGTGATCAATCGAGCGGAACCGGTACAGCAGCGGGCAGACCTTGAAGTCAGCCGCCCGTGAGGGCGACAGCGACCCGATGATCGGCGCGGGCAGGTCGACCTTCTCGCTCATCAACGCAGCGTAGTTCGAGCTACTGACAATTCCCGGCGTCTACAACCAGTGCAGGCGGCCCAATGGCCAGATGATCATGAACGCCCGGCCGATGACCATCGAGTCCGGGACCGGACCGAAGACGCGGCTGTCAGAGGAATCACAGCGGTTGTCGCCCATGACGAAGGTCTGCCCGTCGGGTACCACCACCGGCGCCTTCGGGAAGTTGCTCGTGCCCCTCTGGCACGCGCGATTCAGATACGGCTCGTCGAGGGCGAGTCCGTCTATGTAGACGATGCCGTTTCGGGCCGTGAGCGTGTCGCCAGGCAGGCCGATGACGCGCTTGATCAGCACCTTCTCCGAAACCCTCCAGTCTTTGGGGCGATGGAAGACAACGACATCGCCGCGACGGATCCCGTGCCCCTTGTATGACATCTTGTCGACGAGCACGTGATCGTTGTTGCAGCCGGAGCAGCCGTGCAGCGTCGGCTCCATCGACGCGGAAGGGATGTAATAGGGCGCGACGACGTACCGGCGCAGCAGCACGGCAAGCAGCACCGCGACGGCCAGCACCACAACCATGCGAATTGCCCCGCGCAGCGTGACCCGGTGCCGCTTGGCCGGCGCTGGTCCCGTCCCGTCGTCGTCGAGTTCCGCGGGCGCGGCGGGAGGAAAGTTTCTGGCGAAAGCCTTGCCGGTGACGAGAGGCGACGTCTTGACCGGTTGCTCCTCGCGTTCGCGGGCAATGCCGCCCGAACGTGGCCCAGAGGAGGACAGGGCGAGGGCCGAGATGCCGCGGCGCGACGGCGGCACGTCGTCGTGGTCGTCGTCCTCCGGGAATTCGTATGCGGCCGCGTTGCGGGCGCGCTCCATCGCCGCGGCGTTCGCCGCCGCCAAGCGCCTGGGCAGATCACTGCCCGGGTCGACCGGAGGAGCGTCGCCGGCAGGTTCCGGCTCAGGGCCCAGATCGGATTCGACCTCGCTGGCCACCGGCAGTTGCTCGGGTTCGGGTGTTGGCTCGGGTTCGGTCGCCGGGTGGGCGGCGGCGGGTTCGACGTCCGGGCGCAGCCGCCAGGGCGGCAAAGCCGGCGGTTCGGGTTCGGCTGTTGGCTCGGGTTCGGTCGCCGGGTGGGTGGCGGCGGGTTCGACGTCCGGGCGCAGCCGCCACGGAGGCAGCCCATACCGTTCCGGGGCGCCTATCCGGTCCTCGCCGTCGCGCTCCACCGGCACTTGCCCGGCCGCGTCCACCTCGATTGACGCGGGGTCGGGCGGTGGCAGGTCAGCCGGACGCTCGGCGGGGGCCAGCAACCAGTTGAGAGTGCGCCGCGACCAACTGGCTGGGGTGTCCTCATCGACCTCGGCGGCGCCATGTACTTCGGCCTGCTCGCCTTCGGCGGCCGGCGTCGCGCCGACGGGTTCGATCGGGGCCTGCGTCAGATTCTGAGCGGGGGCACTGCTCATCGCCGCAGGTTCGACGGCTGGCTCGGCTGGAGCGGGCGTCCCGAGGACCTCGGCAGTGCGGTAGGACTCGAACGGCGACACGTGCTCGAGTTCAACCGCGGGCTGGCCCACGATGGCCGCATGGCGAGGCCGCAGGACGTTGGCTGCGGCGGCCTCACCGGCACTGGCCGGGCGGGCTCGCCAGGGACGCCAGGGTTTGCGCTGCGCCGCTTGTGCCTGCTCGGCTGGTGGCTCGGTGTGCCTCCCGGTCGGAGTGCCGTTCGCGGTTTCGCGCAGTTCAGCCAACGCTGAGCGTTGGGCGAGCAGGTCCTCACGCTCGGCCGTCAGAGCCGCTCGTTCGTCGATCAGTGACTCGCGCTCGCGCGCCCAGTGTTCCTGCAACACCACCGCGGGCCTCGACACTGAATCGGCGCCGTCCGTCACGCTGAGCGACTGCACAGCGCAATCGTCAGGCGTTGCCCCAGCCAGATCGGCTGCCGTACTCGCGGCCAATTCGCGCTTGGCCTGACTGCGTTCGCGCCATGATCCACGCGAGTCCGGTTCGGTGTGCGGCGCCGGCGACGATTCAACTGGCGCAGATCCGCTCAACGGCCGTGGCTCGGGCCTGCCGCGCCGCTGGGCGGGCTGCTCAACCGGCTGCGGATCGTCAACCGCGGACGGCGCTGGCTCGACTTTGGCCCGGCGCAGCCAGGGCCGGATCGGTTGCAGGGACCCACCAGTTCTGTCGCCGGGCGGCGTCGCGGCGTCGTCAGCGGGCTCGCTGAGCGAGCGAGCGAGCCACGGCCGGGCCGGACCCAAGGTCTTGGAAGCGCCCACTTGGTCACCGCTGGAGACGACGCTGTCCTCGGGCTGCTCGAGTTGCTCGTCCTTGTCCTGCCCGAGAAGCCACGGGCGGATGGGCTCGAGAGATCGCGGCACCTCCGGGGCTTGTGGCGTGTCTTGCGCCTCGTCACGCCGGCCCCTGCGGCCGGGTCGGTCCCGCTTGGGCGGCGGATCTGCCGCCCGGCGCGAGGCCATCTGTGCCTCGATCCGCGCGCGAAGCTCTTCTTCGTCGCCCACGCGGGTACGGTAGCTCGTTTCGTCATGCCGGGAGCCGTAGGATCGCCGTAGTGACCCGTCGCCGGCCTGTGAGAGCTCCCCTACGCATGGTGCCGGTAGGTCGCTTCTTCGGAGTCCCGATCTTCTTCGCCCCGTCCTGGCTGCTCATCGGCGCGCTGCTCACCGTGTATTACGAGCCGATCGTGAGTGACGTCGTTCCTCACGCCAGCTCGAGCACCTCTTACCTGCTGTCGGCGGTGTTCGCCGTGCTGTTCGCCTGCTGCGTCCTGGCTCACG
>JBDTXT010000222.1:0-5079 GCA_040006035.1 Pseudonocardiales bacterium
ACTGCCGGGCCAACCACCCGGAGTTCTGCCTGTCCAACTTCGACGTCGGCGCGGCGGGTGACGTCCGGCGCAGCCGCGCGTTCGACGCGGCCCTCGCGGAGCACTGGCGCCGCTGGGTCGACCAGGGGCTGGCACCGCGGGAGGTCAGCTTCGACGGCGGCGGCTTCTTCCGCGTGGCCAGGCTGCCGCTGCGGCACGGGTATCTCACCGAGAGCCTGTCCGGCCGCCTGATCGCGCCGCTCCTCGGCCGGCTGCCGAGCGCCGATGTGGGCAGCCTGCGGCTCATCACGCTGCCGAACTCCTGGACACACGTCGATGCCGACTACGCGGTCACCACGCGGCTCACCCCGATGACGCCGGATCGTACGGACGTCGACGTCACCTTCCTCGTCCGCGAGGACGCCGTCGAAGGCGTCGACTACGACATGACGGACCTGACCGCCGTCTGGCAGGCCACGTCGGAGCAGGACTGGTCACTCTGCGAGGCCAGTGCCGCCGGGGTACGGTCGAGCGGTTACCTGCCCGGGCCGCTCTCGCCGGTGACGGAGGGCTCGGTCGGCGCCTTTCACGAGTGGTACATGCGCGCCCTGCCGGCCTTGAGCCACACCGGCTGAGCGCGGGTAGCATCTGCGTTTCCGTCAGCGAAAACGGACGACCGGAGACTGCATGCGCGTCGCATTGGCCCAGGTCGATTGCGTACTCGGTGACATCGAGGCCAACCTGCGCACTGCCAAGGCCGCGGTCGGGTTGGCCGCCGAGCAGGGTGCGGACCTCGTGGTCTTTCCGGAGTTGGCGTTGCACGGCTACCCCGTCGGCACCTCGGCGGCCGAGCCGATCGCGGCCGTCGACCAGCGGGTGCGCACCCTGGGTGAGGAGGCCGGCATCGCAGTGGTCACGGGCTTCCGCGAGGACGCCGGGCTGCACGCCTACAACACCGTGGCCTACCTCGACGGGGCCAAACTGGTGCACCTGCACCGCAAGCTCTACCTGCCGAACTATGACATCTGGGAAGAACGCAAGCACTTCGCACCCGGCCAGTCGTGCCGCGCCTTTAGCACAGCGCAAGGCCGGATGGGAATCCTCACCTGCAACGACGCCTGGCAGCCCTTCCTGCCCTTCCTGCTCGCCCAGGACGGCGCCGAGGTGCTGATCATCCCGGCCAACAGCGTCGACACCCGCGCGCCGGAGGTGCTCGACACGCACGCGTACTGGCGCGAGTTGCTGCGCAGCGTCGCCCGGATGAACGAGCTGTGGGTGATCTTCGTCAACCGGGTCGGCGCGACCGGCACGCTGGAGTTCTGGGGAGGGTCGAGCATCGTCGATCCGTCCGGCACTGTCGTCGCCGAGGCCCCGGTCAAGCAGGAGGCGCTGATCGTGGCCGACATCGACGTGAGCGCGGCGCGACGGCGCCGCCGGGAGTTGCCACTGCTCAAGGATGCCCGGCTCGGCCTGCTGGCTCGCGAGCTCAAGCGCCTGATCGAAGAGGGTGGCGACGCCTGAGCCGTACGCCCCCCAGGGGTCCCTCAGCAGTGGAGCGAACCTGGTCCCTGACCGCGGAGCGGTCGCCACCGAGCCGACCTCGCCGAGGCCGGCTGCCACCAAGAGAAGCCTCCGGAACGCCGGGGCCGTTCAGTGGATCCCATCAGATATTCTAGAGCTAGAATATCGGGATGGATCTGACCCCTGCCGAACTCACCGTCCTCGGGCTGGTCATCGAGCAGCCCAGGCATGGCTACGAACTGGAGCGGGTCATCGAACATCGGGGTATCCGGGAGTGGACGGATGTCGGCTTCTCGTCTATCTACTACGTCCTCAACAAGCTGCAGGCGAAAGGATCTGTCGAGTCCAGCGCTGGACCGTCGCGCAGGAGCAGGCGGGTCTATACAGCGACGGCAGCGGGTCGGCAGTCGGCCGCCGAAGCCGCGATCGCTGCTCTCAGCGAGGCCACGCCGCTGCATCCGCCGATGCTGATCGGGCTGGCCAATCTGCCGCTGCTGACCAAGAGGCAAGTCACCTCGGCGCTCAGGCAGCGCCGTCAGCAGCTCGACCAGCGCATCGAGGCCGTCGAGGCGACGCGACAAGCACAACGCCCGTTGCCGCCGTTCGTGGAATCGATCTTTTCCTATTCTCTGAGCCTCTTGCTGGCAGAACGGCAGTGGCTCGACACCGCGAGCCCGAGAGGTACCTGCCATGACACCCAAGATTGACTTCAAGAAGGAACTCGATAGCTACCACGCTGACTTCCACACGTTCCGCATCGTCGAGGTGCCCAGCCTGCAATACCTCATGGTCGACGGCCATGGCGACCCGAACACCAGCCAAGAGTTCGCCGACGCGATTGCCGCGCTCTACCCGGTCGCCTACAAGCTCAAGTTCGCCAGTAAGCAGCTGGGCAGGGACTACGTCGTGATGCCGCTGGAAGGCCTGTGGTGGGCCGACGACCTGGAAACCTTCACGTCAGTGCGCGACAAGAGCCGGTGGAACTGGACGCTCATGATCATGATGCCCGAGTGGATCACCGACGACATGTTCGAGGCAGCGGGGGCCAAGGTCTTCGCTGGCGACAGCCCAGCCAGCCTCGACAGACTGCGCCTGGACACCCTCGACGAAGGCACCTGCGTCCAAACCTTGCACGTCGGCTCCTACGACGACGAGGCTGACCTCCTCGACCGGATGCACCACGAATTCGTCCCGGCCCACGGACTGCGCATGGTGAAGAACCACCACGAAATCTACTTCAGCGACTTCCGCAAGGTTGCTCCCGACAAGCTACGCACGATCCTGCGGCAGCCGGTCGTCGACGCGTGATCAAGACGCAGGGCCATGGCCGCGGCGCGCACGATTGAGAAAACCTTTCGATTCAGTAACTCGGAAGGGCTCATGCGCTCCCGACCACCCCGTCGTAGCGGTGCAGCGGCTCGAGGGTCTGCATCGCGACGTGATCGAGCGCCTGCGCGCGCTCGCCGACCCGACCCGGCTCAACGGGATGACCCGCTGCGGCATCGCCACCGAGCACGCATACCCAAAGCGCACGAGGGCCACCCGACAAGAGGAATTCGTCAAGCGCGCCGGCTTCGTGCTGATGGCGGGGCTCACCGTCGTCGACAAGTGCGCGCCAGACGAGCATTTCGCCGCCTTCCTGCCGCTCGTCGCGCGCGCGGCCGACGACGAGCGCAACTTCGTCCAGAAAGCCGTCAACTGGGCGCTGCGTCAGATCGGCAAGCGCAACCCGCACCTCAATGCCGTGGCGATCGAGACCGCGCTCGCGCTGCAACGCAGCCAGGACCCCAGCGCACGCTGGATCGCCGCCGGCGCGCTGCGGGAGCTCCGCAGCCGGCGCGTGCAGGACCGGCTGGACGTCCTCCGATGAGCCAGCTCCACCGGGCGGGCGTCGCTGACTGACGTGAGTTGCCGTACGAACCCATTGGACGGAAACGGGGTGGGGGGGGGGCTAGTTGAGGCCCTTGTCCTTCAGGAAGCCCTTGGCTGCCTGGGCCGGGGTGTCGCCGTTGATGTCAACGTCGGCGTTGAGCTTCTGCATCGTGGCGGTGTCGAGCGCCTTGGCGATCGGGTTGAGCACGTCGGCCAGCTTCGGGTACTTCTGGAAGATGGCGTCGGTGACGTTGATCGCGGGGTTGTAGACCGGGAAGAATTTCTTGTCATCTGTCAGCACCCGCAGGCCCAGCCCCTCGACCCGCCCGTCGGTGGTGAAGACCTCGCCGAAGACGCAGGGGTCGCCCTTCTTGATCGAGTTGTAGATCGCGCCCTCCTCGAGGGTCGCCTTCTTCTCGCCCTTGAAGCCGTAGGTCTTCTCCAGGCCCGGCAGGCCGTCGTCGCGGTTGATGAACTCCGTCGCCACACACAGCGAGCCCTTATTGGGTTCGGAGTTGACGAGCTTGCCGTAGTCGCTGAGCGTCTTGACGTCGGACGCGCTGTCTTTCTTCACCGCGAGGGCGTACGTGTTGTCGAACGGCGCCCGGTCCAGCCACTTGATCTTGTTCTTGTCGAGGTCCTCCTTGGCCACCGCGTCGAACTGGCCCTGGGAGTCGTGGATCGGCGCCGTGTGCTTGAGGTGGGTGATCCAGCCGGTGCCGGTGTACTCCCAGTACATGTCGATGCGGCCCGATGTCAGGGCGGTGCGTACGACGGAACTGCCGCCCAGGCCGCACTGCCGCTTGACCTTGGCACCTGCTGCCTCCAGCGCCTGCGCGGTGATCTCGCAGAGGATCTTCTGCTCGGTGAACTGCTTGCCGCCGACCGTGAACGATGCGCCCTTGAGCGCGCCGCTGCTAGCGGAGCTGCCCTTCTTGTCGCCCCCACACCCGGTCGTCAGCAGGCTGACTGCCGCAAGTACGGCAACCCAGCGGGCACCGGTGGCTACTCGCATGAAACTCTCCTTCTTCTCGGGTGGCGCCAGTGGTGTCGGTGGACGTACCTACAGGCCTTTTGGCCGCAGGAAGCGCTCTGCCAGGCCGGCCAGCCAGTCGATGCTGAGGGCGAGGACGCCGACGAGGACGGCTCCGGTGATCAGCACCGGCCTGCGGTCGAGCTTGAGGCCGGCGTCGATGACGTCGCCCAGGCCGTGTGCGTTGGTGAAGGTGGCCAGGGTCGCCGTGCCGACGTTGATGATCAGTGCCGTGCGGATGCCGGCCATCATCACCGGCAGCGCCAGCGGCAGCTCGACCTTGGTGAGGACCAGCCGCTTGGTCATCCCCATGCCGCGGCCGGCGTCGATCAGGGAACGCTCGACCCGCTGCAGGCCGGCCATCGTGTTGCGCAGCACTGGCAGGAACGAGTAGAGCACCAGCGCGATGACGGCGTAGCGGAAACCGATGCCGAAGGTGAGGGCGAGGAGTACGAGCACGCCGATCGACGGGACCGCCTGGCCGATGTTGACGATGGCGAGGACCAACGGTGTCGCCCGCCGCATTGTCGGGCGGGTGAGCATGATGCCCAGCGGAATGGCGATGGCGATCACGAGCACCGTGGAGACTGCGGTGAGCTCGATGTGCTGGATGACCCGCTCGATCAGGAACTGGCGATCCAGCGAGCGCTTCTCGATGCTGTCCAGGGTCTTGG
>JBDTXT010000223.1:0-5065 GCA_040006035.1 Pseudonocardiales bacterium
GTGCGCTCCGGCGAACGTGCCGCAGCAGAGGTCGTGGCCGCGCTGTAGGTCACCGGCTCTAGGACACCGTGGCGGTACACGGGGCAAAGCGGGAGTTTTTCCCCAACTGGACAAGAACGCCTCGACAGGGCACCTTAGGATCAGCCCAACAGTTGGGCATTGTCCTGGAGGTCAGATGAATCGCACGATTCTAGGCGCTGCGGTCGGTACCACCGCCCTCGTCGCCGCACTCGCAGCGACCACGAGCTCGACGGCCACCGCCGCCGGCAGTGGCACTACGCACCGCTCCGCGCACGTCTGTGCAGCCGCACCGGTCGGCTACGCGGCCTGTCACGCCCAGGTGGTCATCGATGCTTCGGGCAAACCCGCCGTCACCGCGACTCCCAGCGGCTACGGCCCGGCCGACATCCAGTCGGCTTACAAGCTGCCGGCCAGCGCTGGCGCGGGCACCACGGTCGCGATCGTGGACGCCTACAATGACCCGACCGCGGACTCCGACCTCGCCGTCTACCGCTCGCAGTACGGGCTGGCGCCCTGCACCCTCGCGAGCGGTTGCTTGCGGATCACCAACCAGACCGGCGGCTCGAAGCTCCCGCGCACCAATGCGGGCTGGGCCACCGAGATCAGTCTTGACCTCGACATGGTGTCGGCAGCCTGTCCGGCCTGCAAGATCCTGCTCGTCGAGGCGACCTCCAACTCCTTTGCCAACCTCGGCGCGGCTGTGAACTACGCGGCCACTCAGGGTGTGGCGGCGATCAGCAACAGCTACGGCGGCGGCGACTCTGCTCCGAACAGCGACTACAACCACCCGGGCATCGCGATCACGGCGTCCAGCGGCGACGCGGGCTACGGCGTCGAGTCCCCGGCCAGCTTCTACGGCGTGATCGGCGTCGGTGGCACCAGCCTCCGGAAAGCCAGCAACACCCGGGGTTGGACCGAGACTGCGTGGAGCGGTGCCGGTAGTGGCTGCTCGACACTGAATCCCCACCCTGCCTGGCAGGTCGGCACCTCGTGCACCGGCAAGGCCGTCGCGGACGTCTCCGCGGTCGCCGACCCGAACACTGGCGTCGCGGTGTACGACTCGACCCGCTACCAGGGTCGCTCCGGTTGGCAGGTCTACGGCGGCACGAGTGCGTCGTCGCCGATCATCGCCAGCGTGTACGCCATGGGCGGCAATCTCTCCGGCTACCCGGCGGCCCACACCTGGGCGACCCCGTCCGGCCTGTTCGACGTCACCAGCGGCTCGAACGGTTCCTGCCCCACCACTATTTGGTGTACTGCCGGAACCGGCTGGGACGGCCCGACCGGGCTGGGCACACCCAACGGAACAACCAGTTTCTGAGGTTTCGCACTAGCTGAGGGCCCGGTCATCGACCGGGCCCTCAGTCATGCGCAGGGGGCGTGGGCCTGCGGTCAGCACGCCGGTCCGCTTCCGGCTGGAGCCAAAGCAGCCGGGCCGCGCACAACGCGCTGACCGCAGGCTGGATGACAGCCAGGTGAGCCAACTGCGCGTCCGGTACCGTCACCGCTGACGCGTTTGCGCCGAGGTGCTCGCGCACTCCGACCCCGGCACGGCGTGGGTAGCCCGGTCGACATCCGCCGTGGCCGAGGTCGTCGGCGAGCATGATGTGTGCGTGGTGCTCGAGTCGGGTGACATCCGCAACCAGGGCGGGCTGTGCGGGTGGTGCATGCATGCGATCCTCCGGCCGACCCGCCGTGGCACCGTGTACCTGCGCTGTGGGCTCGCTGCGCGCGATGGCAAGTTCCCGAAGTACCCGCGATTGCCGGTCACCCGCTGCGAGGGCCACGAGCCCGTCGGCGAGCGCTGATCAACGCCCGCCGGCCAGTTTGTGGATCTAGTCCAGCCACGCCGCGTCACACCGCTGCGTGCCTGCACACTGTCGCCCGGTGCGCGCATACTCGCGAAATGCAGCCTGAGGACACCGAGCGAGCCCCGGTCATCACGGGTATTCATCACTTCGGCCTTTCCGTCCGCAACGTTGACGTGAGCGCGGCCTGGTACGTAAAAGTGCTCGGGTTCCGGCGAGTCGGCGAGTTCGCGTCGCCTGATGGAGCCCGCCGCAAGATGTTCCTCCGCCACGCGGGCCTGCAGGCCAGGTTGGGGCTGACCGAGCATCGAGACGGCGGCCAGGACGTATTCGACGAGACGCGTGTGGGCCTGGACCACCTGGCGTTCCAGGTGGCTGACCGCGCGGAACTGGATGATTGGGCGTCGCGGCTGGCAATGGCCGGAGTCGTCCATACGCCAGTGGCGCCGGCCAACTCCATCGCGGACGCCGCCGTTCTCGTACTGCGCGACCCGGACAACATTCAGCTTGAGTTGTTCTTCGATCCATCCGAGCGGCCGGACGATGACGCCGAGTCGTAGGCGGATGCGGCCTACTTCGAGTGGTGGAGCATCCGTCTCGGGTTGGGGTTGAGCGATCACCAGGCCGAGGTGGTCATCGCGGTATCGATCTCCAAGCTGACATCGAGTCAAAGGTCGTTGTGAGCATCAAGATCCCGCACCGGACGGGGTACGGGTGGTGGCCAGGCGTTGTGCGATCGCCGCGGCGTCTTCAATCGCCTCGGCGCTGCCGCCGTTGAGTCCCGCGGCAAGCCCCACCAGGAACGTGGTGAGCGGCGCCGCCGGCCGGGCGATGCCGTGTGCCGCGTCACGGGCGACGTCGAGCAGTAGATCACGGTCGACGACAGAGGAGTCGACGCCGAGTTCGGCGGCCAGTTCGGCCAGCCAGGAAGTAAGGGGGTTCGTCATCGCGCGGTCCTTTCTCGATCCAATCGGCGACGGGCGTCATCGATGTCGCCCCAGGTATCGCAATCCAGGCCCCAGCCGCCCTCGTCGGGTACCTCGAGCAGGTCAGCGCCCGCGACCAGGCTGCGCATCGACGCGCCGGCGGGCTCGCCGACGGCGCTGAGCGCGGCGGCCAGCGAGGCGCGGCGCCACGCTGCGGCCAGGTAATTCACCCGGCCGTCGCGATCAACCAGCGCAGCACCGTCGGCCGCGGACTCGGCCAGTGCGGCGAGCAGCGCCGGCACCGCCGGCGCGATCCACGGCAGGTCGGCCGCGAGGCTCAGCACGACTTCGGCCTGAACCTGGGCCAGCCCGGCGGCCAGTCCGGCAACCGGACCGCCGCCGGCTGGATTCTCCCGGCACCAGGTCACCGCAACAGCGACCGGCCGCACGGGTCCGACGACCACGATCCGCCCAGCACCGGCCACCGAGGCCAGCACGCGGTCGAGCAGCGACGACGCTCCGATTGCGAGCGCGGGCTTGTCGACGCCTCCCAGCCGCGCGGCAGCTCCGCCGGCCAGAACGATCGCGTCGAACACACTCGGACCCTAGTGCGGTACACCAGTGCCCTACGCGCAAATCAATCACCTAGTGACGCGCAACGGAAGTATGTTCAGCGCCCGCGGCGCCGCCGGGGGCGCCTCGCTGCGTTGTCGTCGTCGGCAATACAACAGGGATATGGCCGTCTGCTCCGCCCTAAGATGCATCCGCCTGGATCACCCAGCCGGCAAACGGCCTCCGTTACGTGACACTAGGCTCTCGCCCCGTGCCAACTGAAGCGATCGGCGTCGCGGTTGGTGCCGCCGTCTGTCTGGCCGCGTCGCCTTATCTGGCCCGGCTCAGCCTGAGCGCCCCCGATCGCGACGAGCCGAACTGGTTGCGCGGGCGGCCGGCCAGCCCACGCCGGCTGGCCGGCAGCGCGATCACCGCGGTGGGCCTGGGCGCGATGGCCGGGGCAGCGGCCGGCTGGAGCGCCCTACTGCCGGCCTTGGTCGCGTTGGCGCTGGGCACCACGCCGCTCGTCCTCATCGACTTCGAGCACCATCGCCTACCCGATCGGGTGATCCGTCCCACGGCCGCAGCCGGCATGGTGCTGCTCGTGCTGGCAGCGCTCATCCGCCACGACTGGGCGCAATTGCTGCGCGCGGCCGAGGGGGCGGCCGCGGTATTCGCTGTCCTGTACCTGCTTATGTTCATCTCCCCTCGGTCCTTCGGCTTCGGGGATGTGAAACTCGGCGCCATCCTCGGTGGATATCTCGGCTGGTTCGGCTGGCTGTACGTGTTCTACGGGATATTCGCCGGATTCCTGCTCGGTTCAGTCCTGTCGATCGCCCTGATCGCGACGCGACGGGCCACGCTCAAGACCGCGATCGCCTTCGGCCCGATGCTCATCGTCGGTGCAATGCTCGTTCTGGCGTTGCATCTCGCTCCGTCATTGGTCGCCTCGCGCTAACCGTTTTCGCCCGGTCCGCGGGCGCCCTTCTGAGAGACTGGCCGCGTGTTGCGTTGGATCACGGCGGGCGAGTCGCACGGGCCTGCCCTCGTCGCCGTCCTCGACGGCCTGCCGGCCGGCGTTGAAGTGACGAGCGCCGATCTGGCGCGCGACCTCGGCCGGCGCCGTCTGGGTTACGGTCGCGGCGCCCGGATGAAGTTCGAGCAGGACGAGGTCGAGCTCACCGGCGGCGTGCGGCACGGCGTGACCATGGGCGGCCCGATCGCGGTACGGGTGGGCAACTCCGAGTGGCCGAAATGGCAGACAGTGATGGCCGCCGACCCAGTCGAGCCAGATCTGCTCGCCGCCCAGGCCCGCAACGAGGCGCTGACCCGCCCACGTCCCGGCCACGCAGACCTGGCCGGGATGCAGAAGTACGACCTCGATGACGCTCGACCGGTCCTGGAGCGGGCCAGCGCCCGCGAGACGGCAGCGCGGGTCGCCCTCGGCGCGGTAGCGAAGGCGTTCCTACGCCAGGCGGTGGGCGTCGAGATCGTCAGCCACGTCGTCTCGATCGGCTCGGTTTCGGCGCCCCGCGGGGTGGTGCCCGAGCCCGGCGACGAGGAGAAGGTCGACGCCTCAGAGGTGCGCTGCCTCGATGCGGACGCCAGCGCCGCGATGGTGACTGAGATCGTCGAGACCAAGAAAGCCGGCGACACCCTGGGCGGGGTGGTCGAGGTGCTCGCCTACGGCCTGCCCCCGGGTCTTGGCAGCTTCGCGCAGGGCGACCGCCGCCTGGACGCGCGGCTGGCCGCGGCGCT
>JBDTXT010000224.1:0-5013 GCA_040006035.1 Pseudonocardiales bacterium
AACGAGCGCGATGGGGTGCGGGACAGAGGTGGCCGACAGGCTGGCCAGCCGTCGCGGGTAGCGCTGGGCGAAGATCCAGGCCACCGCAGCACCCCAGTCATGGCCGACCAGGTGCACCTTGTCGGCGCCGCTCGCGTCGACGAGAGCCCGCAGGTCCTCGACCAGCTCAAGGATCCGATACGCCCACCGGCCGCGGGGCCGGGCGCCGGGCGAGTAACCCCGCTGGTCCGGCGCCAGGCACCGGAACCCGCGCGCGGTCAGCTGCGCGATCACCTGCTCCCAACTCGCGGAGTTCTGCGGGAAGCCGTGCAGCAGGATGACGACCGGCGCGCCGGCCGGACCCGCATCGACGACGTCGAAGACCAGGTCCCCCCGCCGGTATTGATCCATGCGCAAGCTATAGCACCGCTGAGGCGTTGATCTTCCATTGACCACCGCTGCGGACCAGGTCGAAGCTGCGGCGCTCCTCGTTGCGAGAACCGTTCTTGCCGACGTAGGTGATGGTTGCTTCGACGTGGTTCGGCGCCCGCGCGATCACGCCGCTAACGGTGACCTGGCTGAACTGGTTCCAGAACTGCTGGTAGTTGGCGAACCCGTTCGGCTCGGTGCTGTTCTGGTAGGCGGGGGTGAGTCGCGACCACGCCTCCTGCACATTGCCGGGCAGCAGCCCGTAGTAGTCGGTGACCGCCTGCGTCAGTTGGGCGGCCGAGCCGCCAGGTTGGGTGACCGGCGTCGTCGCAGGTTTGGCCGAGGTCTTCGGGGCAGGCGAGCTGCTCTGCCGCTGGCTGGTCGAGGCGGCCGGGCTGGTCGGATGCGTGGCCGGGCTGGTCGGAGGCCTGGCCGAGGTCTTCGGCGCGGCGGCTGCCGCGTGATTCGGGTCCTTCCGGTTGGCCAAGGTGATCACCACAATGAGGGCCGCGATCACGAGCGCTCCAGCCAGCAGTGCCGCGATCAGGCCGCGGCTGCGGCGTCGCTCGCGCGCCGGCGCGCCGCCGGATGCGAGCCAGGTGTCCAGCAACGTGTTCGGCGGATCGGTCGGCGGCTCGGCCGACGCCGACTCGGGCGCTAGGACAGGCGGTGGTGGTTCGGGCGGCGTGGCAGGCGCAGGTTGCGGCAGCGGGGCGGCCTGCGGCGGGTCGGGTGCCCGGCGCCCGTTCTCGAGGTGGACGGTCTCGCGCCTGGCGGGCGCAGAACTGGCGGTGTCGGCGGCGCTGCTCTCGGCATGCACGGCGGCCAGGGCGCGGCTCACCTCGTTCATCGTCGGGCGCTGCTGGGGATCCGTCGTGAGCATGAGGGTCAACAGTGGGGTGAGGGGGCCGCTGCGTTCCGGTCGGCGATGCTGGCCGGAGGCCACCCGGTGCAGCACCGCCATCGCGTTGTCGTCCTTGCCGAACGGCGGGACTCCCTCGGTGGCCGAGTACAGCGTCGAACCGAGGGAGAAGACGTCGGAGGCGAAGGTGGCGGGCGCGCCGCGGGCAACCTCGGGGGCGAGGTAGGCGGGCGTGCCGGTCAGCATGCCGGTCTGCGTGAGGGCCGCGTCACCGATGGCGTGCGAGATCCCGAAGTCGGTCAGCTTGGTGGTGCCGTCCTCGGCGAGCAGGACGTTGCCCGGCTTGACGTCGCGGTGCACGATGCCGACCTGGTGCGCGGCGGCGAGTGCCTTGGCCACCTCGCTGCCGATTCGGGCCACTTCCGGTGCGGGCAGCGCGCCGCGGTTGCGGATCGATTCCTGCAGGCTGATCGAGGGGATGAATTCCATGATGATGCACGGTTCGCCGTCCTGCTCCACCACGTCGAAGATGGGCACGGCGTGGGGATGGTGCAGCCGGGCGGTGTTGCGCGCCTCGCGCATCGCCCGATTGCGAGCGGTAGTGGTCTCGGACTCACTGAGCCCGGGCTGCAGTCGCACCTGCTTGATGGCCACGGGGCGGTGCAGGCGTTCGTCCCACCCCTTCCACACCACGCCCATGCCTCCGGTGGCAAGAGCCGAGACGAGTCGATACCGTCCGGCGATCACCAGCGGCTCGGTGTTCGTCACGTAACCCCCACGTAGTCGGCACCACGTATATGCCCGCTCCCGTAGGTCGGCTAAACCCGCGCCTCATCCCCGGCGACCTGCGCTCGGTCGTCAGGGCTGGTTACACGGCTCGCTGAGCGGCGTCTCGTAGGTCCAGCCGCGGTGCGCGGACAGGCGCCGTCTGAGCAGATCGACGCACGGGCCGAGCAGGAAGATGACGGCAATCGTTCCCGGGCCGATCGCGGCACCCAGCAGCCAGCCCACGATCGCGCCCACCCCCTGCAACACGCTGTAGCTCCAGCGGAACGGAACGGGCGGGTCCCAAGCCAGCGCCGCCGCCTCGGTCGGCCCGGCACCGAGGGCGACGTCCAGGTAGCCCGCTACCCCGATGGCGAGAACGGGGAACGCTGCCACCAGCAACACGCTGCGGACCGCCATGGACGAGGGCGAGCCGAAGGCGTGCAGCATGCCTGACACGGCGAAGCCGACCACAACCGGCTGCACGATGGTGCCCAAGCCAGGCCGCAGGCCGCGCGACCAGGCCATCGCCACCAGGAGCACCCCGACGACTGCGTTCACCAGGACGAAGTCCGCGCCGAAGTGCTTCGACAGGCCGTTGATGAAGGTCGAGTACCCGTCCGAGCCGAGAGCCGCCAGCAACAGCAGGCCGACGCCGATGCCGAGCACGACACAGGAACCTACCAACTGGACGACGCGGCGCAGCACCACCCGATGGTGCCACGGCCGCCATCGGAGCGATCGGGTGACTCTAGAGCACCGTGGTGTCGTTGATCTTCAACCGCCCGCCGCTGAGGATCAGTTGGAAGGCGGTTCGCTCCGAGGTCGTGGTGCCGTTCCTGTTGACGTAGGTGATGGTGGCTTGCGCCATGTCGGGCAGGTGACCCACGGCGTCGCTGGCCCTGACCTCGGCGAACTCGCCCCAGAAGGTCTGGTAGTCGGTGAAGCCGCCCCCGGTGCGTTGCTGGTAGGCCGGTGTGAGCCGCGACCAGCCGGCCTGCAGGTTGGTGGGCATCAGGGCGTAGTACTCGGTGATCGCCTGGGCCAGTTCATCGGCCGTGGGCGCGTGCTTGGTCGCTACTGCAGTGGTGTGTTGAGTGCTCCTCGTCTGCCCGCCGCCGGCACCCTGGCCCGGCCTGCCGTCGGGGCGGGTGAGGATGAACGCAACGATGCCGGCGGCGGCGAGCACGACCGCGGCCGCGAAGGCGGCGATGGCCGGGCGGCTGCGACGCCGCGCTATCTCGGGCGCTGGGCCGTGCACCGGCGCGACGTTCTGCGGCGTCCGGTGCGGCCGGAGCGTTTCGAGATCGGCTCTGGCAGGTGACGTTGCGCCGGCCGAGAACAGCCCGCTCAGGGTCTGGCTCACCTGCGTCATCGTCGGCCGCTTGCGGGGATCCGCACCGAGCATGGCGATCAGCAGCGACGTCAGCGGACCGCTGCGTTGCGGCGGGCGCAGGTCGCCGGACGCGATCCGGTACAGCAACGCCATCGGGTTGGGGTCCTCCCCGAACGGCGGGGTGCCCTCCGACGCGGTGTACAGCGTGGCGCCGAGTGAGAACACGTCGGACTCGAAACTCGCCGGCTGGCCGCGTGCTACTTCGGGGGCGAGGTAGGCCGGGGTCCCGGTGAGCATGCCGGTCGCGGTGAGGGTGGAGTCGCCCAGCGCGTGGGAGATGCCGAAGTCGGTGAGCTTGGTGGTGCCGTCCTCGGCCAGCAACACATTGCCGGGCTTGACGTCGCGGTGCACGATGCCGACCCGGTGCGCGGCCGTCAGCGCCTGCGCCAGGTCGGTGCCGATCCGTGCCACCTCGGCGATGGCCAGGGTGCCCCGGGAGCGGATTGCTTCCTGGAGGCTGACCGACGGCAGGAATTCCATAATCAGGCAGGGCTCGCCGTCGTGCTCGACCACGTCGTAGACGGGGATGGCATGCGGGTGGTGCAGGCGGGCCGTGTTGCGCGCCTCACGCATGGCCCGGTGGCGGGCAGTCGCGGCCTCGGCCGGGCTGAGCCCGGGGTTCACCCGCAACTGCTTGACGGCGACCGGCCGCTTCAGCCGTTCGTCCCAGCCCTTCCAGACGACACCCATGCCGCCGATGGCCAGGGTCGTGTCGAGCCGGTAGCGGCCCGCGATCACCAGCGGTTCGGACTCTGTCACGTCACCTCCACGGCGCGTCGGATTTGTCGGCTTCCTGGCAACGGTATCGGCTGCACTCCGGGTGGCAGTCTCGTGCTCAGCCGCTCCAGGGTGGCAGAGTCGGGGGATGGCACGAGTTGCGGTGACCGGGGGCAGCGGCAAGCTTGGCCGGGTCGTGGTGGCCCACCTGCTCGATCACGGGTGGGATGTCGTCACGCTCGACCGTCGGCCCGCGGAGCCGCAGCGCGGTGACTTCGTCCAGATCGAGCTCACCGACTACGGGCAGGTCGTCGGCGCGCTGTCGGCGGTGGATGACCGTTATCAGCGACTGGACGCCGTGGTGCACCTGGGCGCGATTCCAGCGCCCGGGCTGAGCCCAAACGCCGTGACGTTCAGCAACAACATGACGAGCACGTACAACGTGTTCGCGGCCGCCCGGCTGGCCGCAATCACCAACATCGTGTGGGCTTCGAGCGAGACCGTGCTCGGGTTGCCCTTCGACGTCCCGCCGCCCTACGTCCCGGTGGACGAGGAGTACCCGGCCCGGCCGCAATCGACCTATTCGGTGGTGAAGTTTCTCGAAGAGCAACTTGCCGGGCAGCTGTGCCGGTGGGATCCACGGCTGAAGATGATCGGTCTGCGGTTCTCGAACGTAATGGAACCCGCGGACTACCGGGCCTTTCCCGGCTACGACACAGATGCCCGTTCGCGCAAGTGGAACCTCTGGGGTTACATCGACGCCCGCGACGGCGCGCAGGCAGTGCGGCTGGCGTTGGAACACCAGGCCACCGGCGTCGACATCTTCATCATCGCCAACGCCGACACCGTCATGAGCCGGCCGAAC
>JBDTXT010000225.1:0-5007 GCA_040006035.1 Pseudonocardiales bacterium
AAGCGGCCAGCTTGTCGTCGGTGAAGACGGTGTCACCCGTGAGCCGGTGCGGCCGATCGATGATCGGCCATACCCAGCTCACCTGGACTGGTTGCGGGACCGACTCACCGAAGGCCGGAAGGTAGGTCTGGCCGGCCCCTATCACCTGGTCATTGCCGTTCAGATCGGTGACGTGCACGGTGAAGTAGAGCGGGTAGATCCGATTCTGGCAGATACACAGCCCGGCGTCGTCGGGCATCGTGTCGCTCGTGCTGCGGTACTCGACCGAGGCGCTCGCGAGCGCCCCGAGCGTGGCCTGGACCGGGTCCTTCGTGCTGAATCGGCCCGCCAGACCTTGATCGGGAGGTTGCGGATGAGCGATCGCCTGATCGAGGGCGGCCTGACTGTCGATCGGGTTGCCGCGGTCCGCCTCGACGGTGACTCGCGCGATGGCCTGGCCGGTGGTGTTGGTGAGCCGCAGGCGGACCGTCAAGGGCTGCGGCTTGTCGCTGCGGGCCGGCGTTGTCGGCGAGACGTCGAGGAAGCTCACCCGCACGCTGTCTTTGCCCAGCGGCTTGACCGGCGCCTCGGCCGCGGCACCGTTCGGCGCGATGATCAGGGACGCGCCGAGCACCACTCCTGCGCCGGCGAGTGCGGCCGCCCGAACCGAAAGCCGCTGGCCGCGAATCCGCGGGACAGCTTGTCCTAAGATCACGCGCTCTCCGCCAGCAGCCGCCCGGCCGCGTCGACCAGGCCACGTTCGTCTGGGTAGGCCAGCTGCGCCCGGATCTCGGGCAACGGCACCCACGCCACCTCGGTGACCTCGATGTCGGCGTCGGAGAGCTCACCGCCGGTGGCCCGCAGCAGGTAGTGGCGCACGGTCTTGTGGATACGCCTGCCCTCGGCCACGAACCAGAAATCGATGGTGCCGAGCTCGGCCAGGATTTCGCCGCTGATCCCGGTCTCTTCCTCGACCTCGCGTACGGCCGCCTGCTCGGCGGTTTCGCCGGCCTCGATGTGACCCTTCGGCAGTGACCAGAGCAGCCGGCCGTGCCGGTCGGTGCGTCCGATGAGCGCCCCGAGGGGCACGTCGCCGTCGAGATCGACGACCAGCCCGCCGGCGCTGTATTCGTTCACCCGTCGCAGCCAGCCGCCTCGGCCACGGCCGGACTTGGCGCCCTTCGGTCCGCGCCTCGCGGCAGCACCCGATGAGCCCTTTGCCATGGGCCCGATGGTAACCGGCGACCGATATGTCAGTCCGCAGCGCGGCTGGGTAAGTTGGCAGCCCGATGACCGCGCCAGCCGACTTGATCCCCGTGCCGCCCGAGGCAGCCGAACTCGGCGCTGCGTTCGTGGCGGCCGGGCACGAGCTGCACCTCGTCGGCGGTACCGTGCGCGATGCGCTGATGGGGCGTAGCGATCCGAGCGCTGTGGCCGATCTGGACTTCGCCACCGATGCCCGTCCCGAGTCCGTCCTGGCCATCGTCGGGCCGCTGGCCCAGGCTGTCTGGGAGACGGGGATCGAGTTCGGCACTATCGGCGCCCAGATCGGCGGCCGGATGTGCGAGATCACGACCTTTCGCGCGGACCGCTACGACCAGGTGTCGCGCAATCCCGAGGTGGCCTTCGGTGACTCGCTGGTCGAGGATCTGCGCCGGCGGGACTTCACGATGAACGCAATGGCGCTGTCCGTGACCGGCGACGCGGCCTTCAACGACCCGTTCGGTGGGCTGGCCGACCTGGCCCGGGGAGTGCTGCGGACCCCGGGCACGCCTGCTGAGTCCTTCGGCGACGACCCGCTGCGAATGCTGCGGGCGGCGCGCTTCGCCGCCACCCTAGGCGTGTCCATCGCGCCGCAGGTGCAGGCCGCGATGGCGTCGATGGCGGCCCAACTCGGCCGGATCACGGCCGAACGGGTCCAGGCCGAGCTCGCCAAGCTGTTGCTAGCTGACGCGCCTCGGCGTGGGCTGGAACTGCTCGTCGACACCGGCCTGGCCGACGTCGTGCTGCCTGAACTGCCCGCCCTGCGGATGGCGGCCGACGAGCACGGCCAGCACAAGGACGTCTACGCGCACACCCTGCAGGTACTCGAGCAAGTCATTGATCTGGAGGATGAGCCGGATCTGACCCTGCGTTGGGCGGCCCTGCTGCACGACATCGGCAAGCCGGCCACCCGTGAGTTCGCACTGGGCGGCCGCGTGACGTTTCACCACCACGAGGTGGTCGGTGCCCGGCTGGCCCGCAAGCGCCTCAAGGAATTGAAGTGCAGCAAGCAACTCGTCGACGACGTCGGGCAGTTGGTTTTCCTGCACCTACGCTTCTACGGCTACCGCGACGGGGAGTGGACGGACTCCGCGGTGCGGCGCTACGTCGTCGACGCGGGGCCGTTGCTGCCGCGGCTGCACAAGCTCGTCCGCTCCGACAGCACCACCCGCAACAAGCGCAAGGCAGCCTCGCTCTCGGCGGCCTACGACACACTCGAGGCGCGCATCGCAATGCTGCGGGAGCAGGAGGAGCTCGAGAAGATCCGTCCAGACCTGGACGGCAACGAGATCATGGCGATCCTCGACATCCCGCCCAGCCGGCTCGTCGGGCAGGCCTACCAGCACCTGCTCGCGCTGCGGATGGAACACGGCCCGCTGGGCCACGACCGAGCGGTCGAGGAACTCACGCGCTGGTATGCCGAACATCAGGGCTGACGCTCTCCCCGAGCCGCAGGTAGCCGAGACCGGTGCCGACATAGACGACACCGATGATGATCACCGCGGCCGGTGAATAGCCGTCCTCGGGCAGGGCGAGCGCCGTCAGCCAGGCGGCGGCGACGAGCGTCAGGTTGAACACCGAGTCGTAGAGCGAGAAGATGCGGCCGCGGAACTCGTCCTCGATCTGCTGCTGGACGAGCGTGTCGACGCAGATCTTGATGCCCTGGGCCGCGAAGCCCAGCGCTAGGGCGGCGACGAGGAACGACGGCAGCGTGAATGGCAGTCCGAAGGCGACCTCGACCAGCCCCGAGCCGAGCAACAGCAGCGCCGGCCAGCGCACCAGACCCAGCCGCCGCGACGCGACGGGCGTGAGCACCGCGGCCAGGCCACCGCCGATCGCGACGGCGCCGACGATCTGCCCCAGCCCGGTCAGACCGGCGCGGAAAAGGCCGTCGTCGCGGAAGTAGTTGCGGTACAGCAGCAGCGTGCAGATGGTGGACACGCCGTACGCAAGGCGGTGGACGCCGATGGTGACGAGCGCGTACAGAGCGGACTTGCGGGCGCGGACGTGCCGGCCGCCGGCGACCAGGCCGCGGGCCACCTCCGCCATCGTCTCGCGGCGACTGCGCTCGACATCGTCTGGCCCCAGGTCGTCGCCGCCGAAGCCCCGAGCGACCGCGGCGGCGAGGAGGTAGGGCACGGCCGCAGCGATCGCGATTGCCGCGTACGAGGCGTCCGAGCCGCCGATGAGGGTGCGCACCCCGATCGCCCCCACGCCGCCGATGGCGGTAGCCACGGCGCCGCTGGTCGTCGACAACGCGTTGGCCGTGACCAACTCCCGCATGTCGACGACGTGGGGGAGCGACGCGCTGAGCGCGGACAGGTAGAACCGGTTCACCGATATGACGACGAGGGCGCTGGCATAGAACGGCTGACCGTGCAGCCCGCCGAGAATCTCGGCCCCGAGGATGAGCACCCCGAGAGCGCGCAGGATGTTGGCGACGACCAGCACCCGCTGGCGCCGCCATCGGTCTAACAGCACGCCGGCGAACGGCCCGACGAGCGAGTACGGGATGAGTAGTGCGGCGAACGCGGCCGCGACGTCGGTCGCATGGGCCTGGCGCTCAGGGTTGAACAGCACCGCGCCGGCCAGGCTGGCTTGGAAGACGCCGTCGCCGAACTGCCCGAGCAGGCGCGCCGCGTAGAGCCGGCGGAATCCCTGCTGGGCAAGGGCGGCAAGCAGATGTCCTTGGTGCGGCACGTCGATGACGGTAGCCGGGTGCTTGATGCGATCGGCCGCCGCGGCGCGCGGGTCGCCAGTGGCCCGACCGGGTTATCCCGGCCAAGATGGGCAGGTGTCCTCGCCGAATTGGGCCGCCTACGGCGGGCCGGAGCCGCTCGGTGGCCGGCTGCTCGTCGCCACCCCCTTGCTCAGCGACCCGCAGTTCTCCCGGACTGTCGTCTACCTGCTCGAGCATGACGGCGGCGGCACGGTCGGCGTGATCATGAATCGGCCGAGCCGCACTCCGGTCGGCCAGGTGTTGCCGGACTGGCATGACGTCGTGTGCGGGCCCTCGGTCGTGTTCGGCGGCGGCCCGGTGCAGCCCGACGGCGCGCTGTGCCTGGGTCTGCTCGACTCCGACGGCCCGTGGGCCAAGCGGGTGGTCGACGGAGTGGGCACCGTCGACCTCGACGGCGACGTGCTCGAGATATCCGGCGTCGCCACCCAGCTGCGGGTCTTCGCCGGCCACGCGGGCTGGTCGCCGGGCCAACTCGACGGCGAACTGGCGCAGGGGGCGTGGTGGGTAGTCGAGGGCAGCCCGGCCGACCTGTTCAGCGACGACCCGTCGTCGATGTGGTCGCGGGTGCTGCGCCGCCAGCCGCCGCCGTTGAACCTGGTCTCGACCTATCCCGCCGACCCGCTGCTGAACTGAGCCGCTCAAGACATGACTTGGCCCCCATGCCGGGCGACTCGCCGTAGCGGTGCCTGCACGGGGGCCAAGTTGGAGCAGTTAGCGTTCGATCGTGCCGTTGATGAAGTCCTCGACGGCGATGCGGGCCTCGTCGTCGGAGTACTGCACCGGCGGTGACTTCATGAAGTACGACGAGGCCGACAGGATCGGGCCGCCGATGCCGCGGTCCTTGGCGATCTTGGCCGCCCGCAGCGCGTCGATGATGATGCCGGCGGAGTTGGGGGAGTCCCACACTTCGAGCTTGTATTCCAGGCTCAGTGGAACGTCGCCGAACGCCTTGCCCTCGAGGCGGACGAAGGCCCACTTGCGGTCATCGAGCCACGCGACGTAGTCCGACGGGCCGATGTGCACGT
>JBDTXT010000226.1:0-4995 GCA_040006035.1 Pseudonocardiales bacterium
GCGATGGGGCTGCTCAACACCCTGCTCACCGACGGCGGCACCCGCCGGGCCCGCTGGCTGCAGTTCGCGCTGGGCATGCTGCGCCACCCGCTGCAACTGCGGCTGCTGATCCCGCGCAAGTGGTCCGAGCGGGTGATCATCCTGCTGGTCATGCAGTCGCTGAACAACTCCATCACGGTGCAGCGCAAGAAGGGACCGTTCGGGCGCCCCACTCTGACCTCCGAGCAGGGCGTTGGCGAGCCGAACCCGACCTGGATCCCGGCGGCCAACGCCGCGGCACGGCAGCTGGCCGACAACATCGGGGGCATGGCAGGCGGCACTTGGGGCGATCTTATGAACGTGCCGATGACCGCGCACTTCATCGGTGGCTGCGCCATCGGCGAATCCGCCGAGACGGGGGTGATTGACCCCTTTCACCGTCTCTACGGCTACGACGGGTTGCACGTCGCCGACGGCTCGACTCTGTCGGCCAACCTGGGCGTCAATCCATCGCTGACCATCACCGCGCAGACCGAGCGGGCCATGGCACTGTGGCCGAATAAGGGCGAGGCCGACCTGCGACCGCCACTCGGAGCGCCGTACCAGCGCACCTCGCCCATATACCCGTTACGCCCCATAGTTCCCGATACCGCCCCGGCGGCGCTAAGGTTCAGGCCGGTTCCCCTGGGTATGCCCGGCGTGCGCTCTGCGTGACCTGGTCGACCCGGCAGTTGGCGATCTCGCGCAACCAGCACGCCCCGTAGTCGTTGTCCCGTATAGGCGCTGTGTCGGTGCGCACCTAGTTCCGTCCCGGATTGAACGCAGAGAGGCACGGCATGTCCGCTATTACGAAGGACTCACCCGCAGCAGCAATACGGGGTGGCCAAACCCCGCGGCCGCCTCGCTCCGGCCCGGTCCGGCTGATCGCGGCGAGCCTTGCCGCGGGTCTTGCCGTCACCGGCTTCGCGCTGGCCGGCGCCACGAGCGCAGGCGCAGTCGAGCCGCTGCGGGCGCAATCAGTCGGCCGGCTGGTCGACGGCTCGCTCGGCGGGAACCCGATCCAGCAGGTCGCCGACGTCGCCGACGCCCGCGCCACCGCCCCCGGCACCCAATCCGTGCAGAACCCCCTCGATGTCACGCTGCTCGGCCAGATCAACGTCCCGCTGACGGGCGTCATCAACTTCCCGACCGATCCGGCGATCGTCGCGGGCGCCGCGAACCAGGTCGCCGTGGCCCACCTCGACGGGTTCTCCTACGGCGCCGCGGGTGCCGTGAGCAACTCAGGTGGCGCCAATCTGGGCGGCAGCAACGACTCGTTCCCGGCCTTCGGGACCATCAATCTCACTGGAGCAGCCATCCCCGGCCTGCCGGGCCTTCCCGGCGCCGGCGAACTGCCCTCCCTGGGCGCGATCACCGCCTCGATCGGAGCAGTCGCGGCACTGGCCCAGACTAAGTCCGGCGGGGCCGTCACACCCGCCCCCCAGTACGTCATCGCCGGCCTCAACCTCACCCTCTCCTCGCCTGCGCTGGGCGGCGTGCTCTCCCAGATCGGCGACGCGCTCAGCAAGCCGCCCACCCTCCCCGCACTGCCAGGGCTGCCAACCGAGTGCTCGTTCAATGCCCAGGTGCTGTCCAACCTGACCCTGCTGGGTGGCGCGGTCACCATCAACCCGACGAATGGTCTCATCACGATCAGCCTGGCGAAGCTGCTTGCACAGCTCGGCCTGAACATCAACGCCCTGCCGGCAAACACTGACCTCATCGCCTATCTGCTCGACTACCTGACCCGTCCGTCTGGACTCGCTGCAGGTCTTCAACAGGCCATCGCCGGCGTGACTGACCCGCTGCAGGACAAGTTCAGTGCGTGCGGCACCGCTCTGGCCGCCAAGTTCCCGCCGCCTCTCGACGTCGCTACCCAAGCTTTCTTCGACGCGCTCGCGCAGGGAAAGACGATGTTCACCACCCTGGTCAACTCGATCATCGCGCCGCTGGCGGCCGCCGGGGGCGTGAACCCGCTCAAGCCGCTGGCCGACGGCCTCAAGGCAGTCATCGACATCGGCATCAACGTCGAATCCGGTCCGGGTATCCAACCGGAGCAGAGCAACCCGGACTTCAAGTTCACGACCAAGCTGGACAAGACGCCGAATCAGGCGACCCCTGTCGTGGCGAACCAGACTCTGATCCGGGCGCTGGAGGTCAACGTCCTCGGCGGCGTCCCGGCTGCCGGAAACTTTGTTAGCTCGCTCGCTGCGCCCAGCGCTGGACTGGCCACGATCGCCCTCGCCAACGCAGCTGTCGGCCCGAGCTCGGCGGCTCCGGCCGCGCCGACGACATCGACGAGCACTGTCCCGCCGGGCCCGACCAACACCAACATCCCGACCGGCGTCCCGGCTGGGTTCGCCAAGCCGGCCAGCCCGCTCGACGTGCCGCTGATCTTGCTGATCGTCGGCCTGTTCATGGCCAGTGGCGGCGCAGTTGCCTGGAAGTTGCGCGGCAGGCACGCTCGCTGATCGCGAGAAACCGGCCCATCCTCACCAGACGGGCCGGTGTGCTTCGAGGGTTGAGATGACCCAGGTGGAAGGTGATGATCGTGCAGGGTGGTGCAGCTATGGCAGACGCGGCGTACCCGTGGTCGGCGCGTCTGGCCGAGCGTTGGGGCCATCTCGCGCCTCAGTCGCTGATCCTGTCGATCCTCGGCGTGATAGTGCTCCGCCTCCGCCCGCCTACCGAGCCGATGGCGGCGCTGGTCCTGTCCCTGGCCCTCGTGTCGTTCGTCGTGGCCAGTTGGCTGCTGATGCGCAGGCACGACCGAGGGCTGTGCGAGTTCTGCATGGCCCGGATGCCGCTCTACCCGTCCGAGCTGGCCGCGCGCTTTCAGCGCCGGTTCTGGCTGGCGCACTCCGGGGCCAAGCCGCGTTACCTGATCCCCTACTTCGCGGTGCTGATCGGATCGAGCTTCGTGCCCGGGCGGGGTGGGCTGCTGTTTTGGGCACTCGTCCAGACGTCGATGATCTACCTCATCCTCGCCTACTCGACGCATCGGCGGCTGCAGCCCTGGTGCCCGTGGTGCCGCGACGACGGTGGCGGCCACGACGACGAGGACGCCTGGCCCGATCCGCGGCCCAGTGATCACCGACAATTGATCTGAGCGCCGCTACGCTCACGGCGTGATCGCCCGCAGCTGGCATGCCACCATCGCAGTGCTCGCCATCGCCGCACTGGCTGTGCAGTTGTGGATCGCCGTCAAGGTGTCAGGCAGCCCGGCCAGTACTGAGGTAGGGCGGCTGGCCGGTGCGACGTTGGCCGGCCGGATGCTACGCGTGGCCAGTTTCTTCACGATCCAGAGCAATGCGCTGGCGGCGATCACCTCAGCTCAACTCGCCCGCAATCCGCGCCGTGACGGGCCGGCCTGGCGGGTCGTGCGCCTCAGTGCGCTGGTCGGGATCGGCGTCACCGGAATCGTCTACTCCACCGTGCTGGCCCGGATCCACCAGCCCAACGGCTGGCAGGAATGGAGCACCAACGCGGTGGTCCACTACGTCGTGCCGATCATGATGGTTCTCGGCTGGGTGCTTTTCGGCCCACGACCTCGCATCAGCGGACGGGTCGTGGCCTGGTCGCTGCTGTTCCCGATCCTGTGGTTCGCCTACACGCTGATCCGTGGCGAACTCACGCCCTGGTACCCGTATCCGTTCGTCGACGTCGTCACCCATGGCTACCCGACGGTGCTGGTGAACGCGCTGCTGGTGACAATCGTCCTGGCAGCAGTCAGCGCGCTGTTCTGGTGGGGCGACCTCAAACTGGCTCCGGCGCCGCGTGCGCCGGCCAGCGTCGACGCCTAGGCCGACAGCGCTCGCACGACGTTCGACGGGCTCGGCCGGCCCAGCTTCGCCGCCATCCATAGGCTCGTGTCGATTAGCCTGTCGAGGTCGACGCCGGTGTGGATGCCCAGGCCGTGCAGCATCCAGACGAGGTCCTCGGTGGCGAGGTTTCCCGTAGCGTTCTTCGCGTACGGACAGCCACCCAACCCGCCCGCCGAGGCGTCGACCGTCGTGATGCCCGCCTGCAGCGCCGCGAAGGTGTTGGCCAGTGCCTGGCCGTACGTGTCGTGGAAGTGGACGGCGAGGCGGTCGGGGCCCACCCCGGAGTCGGCGAAGGCGGCCAGCAGCGCGGTGACGTGGCCGGGCGTGGCCACGCCGATCGTGTCGCCGAGGGACAGTTCGGTGCAACCGAGTTTGAGCAGATCGGTGCCGACCGCGACGACCTGACCGATCTCGACGGCGCCCTCCCACGGATCGCCGAAACACATGGACAGGTAGCCGCGGACGGGCAGCCCCGCATCCCGGGCGCGGGTGACGACTGGCGCGAACATGGCGAGCGACTCAGCCACGCTTCGGTTGAGGTTGCGTTGCGCGAACGTCTCGGTAGCGCTGCCGAAGATCGCGATCTCGCGGATGCCCTTGGCCAGGGCGCGGTCCAACCCGCGTTCGTTGGGCACCAGCACCGGGTAGCGCACGCCGTCGACGAAGGTGAGGGTGTCGAGCAATTCCTCGGCGTCGGCCAGCTGCGGCACCCACTTCGGGTGGACGAAGCTGGTGGTCTCGATCACCCGCAGGCCAGCCTCGGCCAGTCGGCCGATGAACTCGGCCTTGACCTCGACGGGCACGGTGTTCTGCTCGTTCTGCAGGCCGTCGCGGGCGCCGACCTCATAGATCGTGACCTGCTCGGGCAGAGCGGGCTGGCGCACCTGCTGTGGCAACCGCATCCGTCCTGTTTACACCCCGGCGGCAGTCACGATCATGTCGGTGATGAAGCCTGCGAGCAGACCGACGAGCAGGCCGTAGGCCAGTAGATCGGAGCGCTTGGCCTTGGCGGCAATACCGAGCAGTTGCGTCACGACATAGATGATCGACCCGGCGGCGAGGGTCAGGAAGGCGACGCTGACCGCTTCATTGGTGAAGCCGTGGCCGATGGCCGTGCCGACGAACGTCGGTCCGCCGCCGATAAGAGCGAGGC
>JBDTXT010000227.1:0-4966 GCA_040006035.1 Pseudonocardiales bacterium
GCGACCAGCCGCCGGATCAGGTCGTCGGCGATCTCGTCCGCAGCGCTGAACAGCACGCGCACATCGCGCGGTACCGGCGGCTGCGCAGGGGGTCGGGCACCACCGTCGAAGGCAATCGTGACCTCCGCACCGCAGCGTCCGGCCAGCGTCGCCATGGCACCGATCAGCCGTTGGCGCTGGGCGGACAGCGGCAACTCGCCGTAGCCGTCCTTGGTCACATTGTATCCGTCGACTATGACGTGGACGTTGGGCAGTGCCAGCAGGCCGTCGAGCGCAGCCGGATCGTCGGCTCGGCGCGAGCGCGCACCCGGGCGGCCCGCCGCGATCGTGTCACCCGGGCGGACGGACGGCGCGGGCAGCGACAGTTCGCGGCGGATCCCTGCGCTGGCCTCGGCCACGGTGTCGACGAGCAGCCAGAGCCGCGCGTCGTCGATGTCACGATCAGCGCGGGCGCTGCGACGATTCGCCTCCGCCGCCCGTTCCAGCTCGGCCACGCGGGCGCGGATCCGGCGCAGCTCGGCCTCCTGCGCCGAGGACGCCGCGTCGATCCGTCGCTGCGCGTCGGCCACGGCACCGTGCGCCTGCTCGAGTTCCTGCGCGGCCGCCCGAAGTTGCGCGGTGCGCGCCCGGACCTGTTTGCGCAGATCCCCGAGCTCGGCCGCGGACGCCTGCTCGGCCGCCAGCACGGCCTGGCGCACCCGGGCTGGTTCTGCCTTGGCCCTGCCGCGCAGCTGAGCCAGTTCCTCGCGCAGCCGGCTGATCTCCTCTGCCGCCGCTTCGTCTTTGCCTCGCTCGGCTGCCCACCGGGTGTTGGCCTGCGCGACGAGCACCGACCAGCCCTCGGGCCGGGTGAGGTAGGCGACGAGCGCGGTGTCGATCGGGTCCGACGCCGCGGTGGAGGTCCCCTCGCGCACCGCCTCGACCAGTTGCGGCGAAGCCTGGACGATCATTTCGGCCACCTTGGCCCGGAAATCGGCATCCGCGTCGAGGGCCGCGGCCAGCACCGAAGCGCCGAGGCGGGCGCGCTTGGCCGGGGTGAATCGCGCGATCGTGCGCAGGGCGCTGGGCACCTCGTCCTGGGGCATCCGGGCGAGCACGTCGGCCGCCAGCAGAACCAGTCGCTGCCGGACCGGTTCGATGAGCGCGACAGCAACCGGTTCTGCCGGTTGCTGCGCCGCGGTGCTCATCATTCGAGGGTACGGCCGGCACCCTCGCGGGCGCGCCGCTCCGTTTTCGTCGGACCCCCGGCTTACCGTCCGGGCATGGCATCACCGCAGTACGTGCAGACCACTCTCGACGAGCTGGCCGAGCCCTTGCGCACGACCACCTTCACAGTCGTCGACCTCGAAACGACCGGTGGCTCAGCCGCGGCTGACGCGATCACCGAGGTCGGGGCGGTCCGCGTCTGCGGCGGCGAGGTGCTGGGTGAGTTCCAGACGCTGGTCCGTTCCGCCGTGCCGATCTCACCGTTCGTCAGCGTCCTGACCGGTATCACCGACCTGATGGTGGCCGGGGCTCCCCCGATCGGCGCCGTGCTCCCGTCTTTCCTGGAGTTCGCGCGGGGCAGCGTGCTCGTCGCGCACAACGCTCCCTTCGACATCGGCTTCCTGCGCGCCGCCAGCGCCGCCCAGGCCATCGCCTGGCCCGGCTTCGCCGTCGTCGACACCGCGATCCTGGCTCGGCGCATTCTCACCCGCGACGAGGTACCCAACTGCAAGCTGGCCACCCTGGCCGCGTTCTTCGGCGCCACCACCGAGCCGAATCACCGTGCGCTCTACGACGCGCGCGCCACGGTCGACGTGCTGCACGCCCTGATCGGCCGGCTGGGCAATCTGGGTGTGCAGTCGCTGCCCGAGCTACGTTCATTCACCGCCCAGGTCTCTGACGCTCAGCGCCGCAAGCGCCACCTGGCCGACGGCCTGCCGGCCCGCCCGGGCGTCTACATCTTCCGCGACGCGCAGGGCGTTGCGCTCTACGTGGGCACCAGCCGCAACCTGCGTTCGCGGGTCAGGCACTACTTCGTGGCCAGCGAGACGCGCAGCCGGATGGGCGAGATGGTCGGGCTGGCCGAGCGGGTCGACCCGATCGAGTGCGCCCATGCGCTCGAGGCGCAGGTCCGCGAACTGCGCCTGATCGCGGCGCACAAGCCCCGCTACAACCGCCGCTCGAAGTTTCCCGAACGCTCGATGTGGCTCAAGCTCACCGTCGAGGCCTATCCGCGGCTCTCGATCGTGCGCGGTGTCCGCACCGACGGCGCCACCTACCTCGGCCCGCTGCGCACGCAGCGCCAGGCCGAGACCGTCCGCGACGCCATCCACGACGCCGTGCCGCTGCGCCAGTGCACCGACAAGCTCTCGATCCGCAAGGTCGTCCGAGCCGCCTGCGTGCTGGCCGGCATCGGCCGCTGCTCGGCACCCTGCGAGGGCGGCACCACACCGGATGAATACCGCGCCCTGGCCGAGTTGGTCGCCGCGGCGTGGTCCGGCGACGTCCGCCCGCTCGTTGCCCCGCTCCAGGCGAAGCTGGTCCGCCTGTCTGACCAACATCGCTTCGAAGACGCAGCAGTCGTCCGCGACCGCATCACCACCGTCGTGCGGGCCTGCGCCCGGATGCAGCGCCTCACCGGCCTGCGGTCCGTGCGCGAGATGGTGGCCGCGCGCCCCGACGGCGACGGCGGCTGGGAACTCTCGGTGGTGCGGCATGGCCACTTGGTCGCGGCCGGTGTCGCAGTGCGCGGCGTGCCGCCCTGGGCCGTGGTCGAGGCCCTGCTGGCCACCGCCGACGTCTTAATTCCCGCCTCGGTGCCGCTGAGCGAAGAGACCGAGTGCATCCTGCGTTGGCTCGAGCAGCCAGGCACCCGCCTGGTGCTGACCAGCGATCCGTGGGTGATGCCCGCCTTCGGAGCAGGCAGCCTGCGGGCCTTCCTCGGCTCGGACGCGGCCCGCTCGTCGGCCGATCCCTTCGGCGATCGGCGCCGGCTAAGGGTCACCGCGCGACCGGCCCGCGCCGCCGGCTGAGCCGACTAACCCTGGCGGTCCAGCTGTTTGAGCCATTCGTTGTACGACGCGCGCGCCGCGTCATCGTCATCGAAGTGCGCCGCGTCGGCCTCCGGCGTCGCGGCCCCGGTGTGCGCCGAGAAGGTCGCCCGCCGGGCCTGCTCCAACCAGCCCTTCTCGTCACTGGGTTCGACGCGCCGCAGCCAGCTGATCACCAGCACGATCATGATCGCCGCCATGATTGCGTCCCCGCCGAACCACATGATCGCCCCGCCGGTGTGGGTGTCCGACAAGGCCCCGACGTGCAGGTCGGGCGAACTGAGCATGGCCACGGGACGGGTCGCACCCAGTAGCACCACGCCGGTGAACGTGTCCACGGCCATTGCCACCGCGAGCAGCAGCCAGCGCGCCGGGGATGCCAACCGCCAGCGGATCGGCTCGTCACCGACGATCAACGAGAAGAACTGGCAGCCGACCAAGACGTAGACGAGGTGTTCGACCTGACCGACCCAGGTGGTGCGCATGATGGTGTCCATCAAGCCGGTGAGGTGAGTGGCCACGATGGCCACGGTGTACGAGGCCAGCGCCACCGGCGGCGAGGTCAGCAGCGACATCACCCGTCCCCGGGCCACCCGTTCGATGCGGGATCGCCGCGGTTCGGCGCTGGCCGTCAGAGCGAGGGTCAGCGGCCGACCCCACATCAGCAGCGCCGGCGCGACCATCAGCAGCGCGAGGTGGCCGATCATGTGGGCGGTGAACAACACCTGGTCATAGACCGCGATGCTGCCGTTGGTGGCGAACGCGCAAACGGCCAACCCGCCCAGGAACGAGATCGTGCGCGACACCGGCCAGCGCGTGCCCGGGTGGCATACGGAGACGAGGGCGACGCCGGTCAGATACCAGGCGGCCACCAGCACGAGTACGGCCAGCGCGACTGCGTCCAGGTGCCACCTGGTGACCAGCGCGCGGCCGAACAACGGGCGCAATGGATCGCCGCCGGCGCGGAAGAGCGCATCGCCAGCATGGGCAGGCCCGCTCATGCCGGGCATGGCGCCAGCATCCGCACTCAGGTAGTGCGCGACCGCAAGGCCGAGGGTGAGCAGGATGGCCGCGGCCAGCACCCAGGCCGCCAGGGCCAGCCGCGGCACCCGGCGGGTGTGAACCGTGCTCGACATGCGTCCAGTCTGCCTGGCCCGGACGGCGCTCAGTCGTGAACCTGGTTACTGGCCGAAATCCACCGCTCGAGCACCGCTGCCGCGCTGCCGGTGTCGACCGATTCGGTCGCGGCGGCCAATCCGGCGGTGATGGCCGTGTCGAGGTCCGACCCGCTCAGCCCGTCGTGCGCAGCAATAGCCGCGGCGGCGTTGAGCAGTACGGCATCGCGCGCCCCCCCGCCGCCACCGGCCAGCACGTCGCGCAGCACGGCCGCGTTGTGGGCCGGATCGCCGCCGATAAGGGCGGCGGGCATTACGGCCGAGATGCCGAACGCCGCGGGGTCGAGCGAGACCTCGGTCACGGCGCCGTCGCTCGCGACCCACACGCTCGAGGTGGTCGTGGTGGTCAGCTCGTCCAGCCCGTCGTCGCCGCGGAAGACCAGTGCGCAATCGCCCCGCCCGGCCAGCACCGCCGCCATCACCGGAGCCATCCTGCGGTCAGCGCAGCCGATCGCGGCCGAACGCACGCGGGCCGGGTTGGTCAGCGGGCCCAAGAAGTTGAACGCGGTCGGCACGCCGAGTTCCCTGCGCGGTCCTCCGGCGTGCCGCATCCCGGAGTGGAAAACCGGAGCGAAACAGAAGCCGATGCCGATCTCCCGCACGCTGGCGGCTACCCCTTCGGCCGGCAGATCGATCGCGACGCCGAGTTGCTCCAGCACGTCCGCAGCGCCACAGGCCGACGTCGCCGCGCGGTTGCCGTGCTTCACGACGCGACGACCGGATCCGGCCACGACCAGTGCCGCCATCGTGGAGATG
>JBDTXT010000228.1:0-4966 GCA_040006035.1 Pseudonocardiales bacterium
CCCTTGGCCTCGGTGGTGTCGATCGAGGTGATCGTGGCGTGCGCCATCGGGCTGCGCAGGATGGCGAGGTGCACCATCCCGGGCAGGCTCATGTTGTCGGTCCACGTCGTGCGACCGGTGATGAGGTGTTGGTCTTCCTTGCGCGGTCGCGACTGACCGATCTCGGCGGCGGCGGGCGCGTCTGCGACGGCGGTCATGACTGGCCTGCGGCGGGGCTCATCGTGGCGGCCGCGGCCTGCACCGCGCTCACGATGTTTTGGTAGCCGGTACACCGGCACAGGTTGCCTTCGATGGCTTCGCGGATCTCGCTCTCGGACGGGTCGGGGTTGTTCTGAAGCAGGTCCCGGGCGGCCATGATCATGCCGGGGGTGCAGAAGCCGCATTGCAGGCCGTGTTTGTCGTGGAAGGCCTGCTGCAGCGGGTGCAGGGTGCCGTCCTCGCCGATCAGACCTTCGACCGTGACGACCTCACCGCCGTCGGCCTGGACCGCGAGCACCGAGCAACTCTTCACGCTCTGCCCGTCGAGAGCCACGGTGCAGGCGCCGCAGTTGCTGGTGTCGCACCCCACCACGGTGCCGACCTTGCCGAGCTGTTCGCGCAGGTAATGGACGAGCAGTGTCCTCGGCTCCACCTCGTCGGTGTAGGAAACTCCGTCGACAGTGACGTTGATCCGGGTCATCAGGCCTCCAGGTTGGGAGATCCGACGCTACCCAACTGTGACCTGCATTACGAGGGCTGGCTGAGCCCGCGATCGACCTCGTGGTGGATGGGACCGACTGTTTTCCTGAGTTGGGCGCCGGTGCCGTTCCAGCGGGCGGCGATGAGCTCGGCCGCCACCGAGATGGCGGTCTCTTCCGGGGTCCGGGCGCCCACGTCCAGGCCGATCGGGGCGTGCAACTGGCCGAGCTCCTCGTCGGTGAGGCCCAGCTCGCGCAGCTTGGTCAGCCGGTCGTCGTTCGTGCGGCGCGAACCCATTGCGCCGACGTAGGCCAGCGGCAGCCGCAGTGCGATCTCGAGCAGTGGGACGTCGAACTTCGGGTCGTGGGTGAGCACGCACACGACAGTCCGCGGGTCGACCTCGGTGTCGCGCAGGTAGCGGTGCGGCCACTCGACGACGACCTCGTCGGCGTCGGGGAACCGCTTGGCGGTGGCGAACGTCGGCCTGGCGTCGCAGACGGTGACCCGATAGCCGAGGAAGGCCCCGATCCGGGCGACAGCGGCGGCGAAGTCGATCGCGCCGAAGACGATCATGCGGGGCCGCGGTGCATACGACGCGACAAAGACCGCGAGATCGTCGCCGCGCCGCTCGCCGTCGGGGCCGTAATGCACGATCCCGGTTTGGCCCTGCAGCAGCATGCCCATGACGTCGTCGCGCACCGCATCGTCCAGTCGGTCGCTGCCGAGCGTGCCGGTCGAGTCGTCGGCCCGCACGATCAGCCGGCGGCCGACGCGCTGCGGCCCGGCGCCGCTGATGAGGGTCGCCACCGCGACGGGCCGGCCGTCGCGGATGTCCTGCGCGATGGAGCCGAACTCGGGGAAGCTCTGCTGGTTCACCTGCTCGACGAAGATGTCGATGATGCCGCCGCAGGTGAGCCCCACCACGAACGCGTCGTCATCGCTCACGCCGTAGCGCTGCAGGAGGGGTCCGCCGCCATCGCGCGCTGCCTCAGCCAGTTCGAAGACCGCACCCTCGACGCAGCCGCCGGAGACGCTGCCGACGGCCGTGCCCTCGGGGCCGGCGAGCATCGAAGCGCCGGGCTGGCGTGGCGCGGACTTCCACGTCCCCACCACGGTGCCCACGCCGACGCTCTCGCCGGCCAGCCACCACGTCTCGAGTTCGGTCAGGACGTCACGCACGAGCAATCACCTCAGCGACATTACGCAGCGCGTCGAAGCTGTGGCCGGCGACGAGTTCGTCGATATGTGGCAACGCTGCCACCATCCCACCAGTCGCCGGGGCGAAGCCGGCCTTGCCCCGATGCGGGTTGACCCAGACGACCTTGTGCGACAGGCGGGCCAGGCGCGCCATCTGCTCGCCCAGCAGTTCGGCATCGCCGCGCTCCCACCCGTCTGAGGCGAGCACCACCACCGCCCGGCGCGCGGTGCCGCGCTGGCCCCAGCGGTCGAGGAACGCCCGCACCGACTCGCCGAGCCGGGTGCCGCCGCTCCAGTCTGGGATCGCCCGGCCGGCCGCCCGCAGCGCGAGCTCAGGGTCGCGCAGCCGCAGTTGCCGGGTGACGCGAGTGAGCCGGGTGCTCACGGTGAAGACCTCGGTACGCGTCGGCGAGACGCGCACCGCGGCATGTGCGAAGCGCAGCAGCGCGTCGGCGTAGGGCGACATCGAGCCGCTGACGTCCAGCAGCAGCACCAGCCGGCGGGGCTTCTCGCGGCGCCGGTCGTGGACCAGCAGCCCAGGTTCACCGCCGTCGCGCAGCATCGTGCGCACCGTGCGGCGGACGTCGATGCGTTCATTTCCGCCGCGCCGGCGCCGGGCGGTGCGCCGGGTGGCCACTCGCGGCGCGAGCAGGGCGATCATCCGGTTGATCTCGTCGCGTTCGTCCGGGCTGAGTTCGGTGATGTCGTGTTGCCGCAGGATCTCGGCTTCAGTCGCGGCGGTCCGCAGCGGATCGTCGTCCTCCTGCCCGTCCCCGGGCGCATTTGCGATCAACGGCCGCAGCTGCCCTCGCTGGGCTCTGGTCAGCGCGGCCGGACCCGGCAGCGCCGGCGGGCGCTGCCTGAACCAGGTGTCGAACAGCGCGTCGAAACGGGGCAGGTCGTCGGGCTCCGAGCACAGCGCCACGCGGGTGGCCCAGTACACCTGCTCGACGTCCAACGCATCGACGTGCGTCAGCGCGGCCAGGCTCGTCGTGAGCCGGGTCCGGTCGGCGGCCACACCGGCCGCCCGCAGGTCCCGAGCAAACCCCGTCAAGACAAGGACCTGATCGCTCATCGGAGTTGTTCGGCCAACTGCGGCAGGATGTCGCGACGGACCCGCACCTCGTCCTCGTGGTACTTCACCGCCGCGCCGAGGGTGGCCGCGGCCAGATCGGCGTCGAGCCCCGTGGCGCCGAGGATGTGCAGGGCCCGCGCCCAGTCGATCGTCTCGGCGATCCCGGGCGGCTTGAGCAGGTCGGACTCGCGCAGCCGGCCCACGGCGGCGGCCACGTCACGGGCCAGCTTCTCGGTCACTTCCGGAATATGGCGGCGGACGATCTCGACCTCGCGGGCGAAGTCGGGGTGTGCCACCCAGTGGTAAAGGCACCGCCGCTTCAAGGCGTCGTGCACCTCGCGGGTGCGGTTCGACGTGAGCACCACGAGCGGGGGCGTCTCGGCCCGGATGGTCCCGAGCTCGGGGATGGTGACCGCGTTGTCGGCGAGCACCTCGAGCAGGAAGGCCTCGAACTCGTCGTCGGCCCGGTCGATCTCGTCGATCAGCAGGACGGACGGGCTCTGCTCCAGCGCCTGCAGGATCGGCCGGGCGACCAAGAAGCGTCGGTCGTAAAGGGAGGCTTCCAGCGCCGTGGTGTCGGCACCCTCGCCCGCGGCGCGCAGGTGCAGGATCTGACGCGGGAAGTCCCAGTCGTAGAGCGCCTGGCTGGCGTCGATGCCCTCGTAACACTGCAGCCGCACCAGCTGTGATCCGGTGATCTCGGCCAGGGCCTGGGCGAGCGCAGTCTTACCAACCCCGGGATCGCCCTCCAGGAACAGCGGCCGAGCCATCCTGATCGCGAGGTACGCGGCGGTCGCCACACCGGTGTCGGGCAGGTAGCCGACCCGGTCGAGAGCGTCGGAGACTGCTGTCGGGTTGGCGAATGAGCTCGGCTGCATCCTTCGAGCATCACCCGTGCCCCCCGTCCGCGCATAGGGTGGGCCGCGTGGCACGCGTGGTCGGGGTGGTCTTGGCGGCCGGATCGGGGAGCCGGATGGGCGCCCCCAAGGCCCAGTTGCTGCTCGACGGAGTGCGCCTCGTCGATCGGGCCGTCGCGGCGCTCAGACAGGGCGGCTGCGACGACGTCCTGGCCGTCGTGCGCACCGGCGTCGCGGTGCCCGACGCGCATCCGGTGGTGAACGCGGCTCCGCAGCGCGGCATGCGCTCGTCCCTCGCGTTGGCGATCGAGGCTGCCGATCCCGATGCTGACGCTCTCGCCGTCGTGCTGGTCGACACCCCGGGTGTCGGTGCGGCACAGGTCCGCCCGGTGGTCACCGGCTGGATTCCGGGCCGCATCGCGGTCGCGAGCTACGCCGGGCGTCGCGGACACCCCACCGTGATGTCACCCGGACTGTGGCGCCAGGCTCTGCAGCTCGCGGGCAGCGACGAAGGTGCGCGTGCACTGCTGACTGCCCACTCCGACCTTGTCGACGAGATACCCGTCGACGGTGACCCTACTGATCTCGACACACCCGCCGATCTGACGAACTGGACCACTCGAGCGATGGAGCTAAGCACCCACAACTGGGGCGATCCCCCCACGGTCGTAGTCTGACGCGGTGGCCTTGATCAAAACCGATCTGCTCACCAAGAAGTACGGCAAGGTGACTGCGGTTTCGGAGCTGAGTCTGGAAATCGGCGCCGGTGTGGTGGGGCTGATCGGCGCGAACGGGGCGGGCAAGTCGACGTTCATCAAGATGATTCTCGGGCTGCTGACGCCGACGTCGGGCGCGGCGACGGTGCTGGGTTTCGACATCGCCGCCCAGGGCCCGGAGATCCGCGAACAGGTCGGCTACATGCCCGAACACGACTGCCTGCCGCCCGACGTGTCGGCCACCGAGTTCGTCGTCCACATGGGTCGGCTGGCCGGTCTGCCCAAGACTGCAGCCCGCGAGCGGACGGCCGACACGTTGCGCCACGTCGGCCTCTACGAGGAGCGCTACCGTCCGATCGGCGGCTACTCCACCGGCATGAAGCAGCGCGTGAAGCTCGCCCAGGCCCTCGTCCACGACCCCAAGCTGGTGCTGCTCGACGAGC
>JBDTXT010000229.1:0-4958 GCA_040006035.1 Pseudonocardiales bacterium
CCAGGCCGCGCTCCTCGAGCATGGACAGCACCTTGGTCATCGACGGCGGCTGGACGCGCTCGCAGTTGGCGAGTTCACCGGCGCTCATCGGGCCGTGCTTGTGCAGAGTGCCCATCGCGGACAGCTGGGTCAGGGTGACGGACATATCTACGCGTTGATTGCGGATCGTGCGGGTGAGGCGCAGCAATGACGGGCGCAGATGTGCGGCGAGTTCTGCAATCGTTGTCCTCGTCGGCGCCGTCACGATAGTTAGTCTACCTAACGAATCGTCATTTCGCCACCAACCGCTGATGATCTCGGCGGGATGTGCGAGATCTCGCAGATACGGCCGAGATCATCCGGGTGGGGTGGTGAGTAGGGCCTGGGCGAATGCGGCCACCTCATCGTCGCGCCGCGGTAAGACGGTTGTGTCGACGTAGTGGATCGGCACCGCGCCGCTCAGACTGCTCGTCAAGAATGCCGCGCTGCGGGTCAGGTCGTCGATTCCGAACGGGCGCAGCTCGGTCGGCCGGCCAGTGTCGTGGGCCAGGTCGAGCAGCGCGCGGCGCGTGACACCCGGCAGCAGGTCGTCACGCAGCGGCGGCGTCGTCAGCGTGCCGTCAGCGTCGAGCAGGAAGACGTTTCCGCGGCTCGTCTCCAACACCGTGCCGTCGTCAGCGACGAACAGTGGTGCCGCCGCGTCGAGCGCTTCGGCCGACTCCAGGTAGTTGCGCTCGGCCCACTTGTGCCGCCACATGCCGATCCGCCCACGGACGACGCGCGTCGACGACGACACCGGCAGTGCGGGGGCCGGCCTGGTGCTAAGCAGCACACCGCCCGTGCCGGTGAGCGTGATCCGCACGGCGAGCCGGTCACAGCCCTGCACCGCGGCGCGCACCTGTCCGGCGATGTCACCGGGCAGGCCGAGGCCGTACAGCTCGCGGCGAGAGCGCTCCAGCCGCGCCAGGTGATCGGCCAGGCGCACGGGCTGCCCGCCGATCGCGAGCATCGTCTCGAAGATCCCGCCGGACAACTGCTCCGACGTCGCCGGCACCTCGGGCGTCGGGCGAGCACCCGGCGCACCGAGCGCACCGAGCAGCGGCGCGGCCTTGTGGAAGCACTCGCGCCATTCGAGCATCGGGACGCTGTCGGCGGTGACGCCACCGCCGACGCCGAGTTCGATCCGGCCACCGGAGATTTCGAAGGTGCGGATCGCGACGTTGAACTCCAGCCCCCAGGACGGGCTGGCGAAGCCGACCGCTCCGGTGTACACGCCGCGCTGGCGCGTCTCCAATGCCGCGATCGCCTCGACGGCCCGCAGCTTGGGCGCGCCGGTGACCGAGCCGGGCGGAAACGCCGCGCACAGCAAGTCGTCGTCGCCCACGTCCTCGCGCAGCCGCCCGGACACCGTCGACACCAGGTGCCACACGCCGGGATGCGGCTCGACCTCGAGTAGGGAGGCGGCCTTGACGCTGCCGATCTCGCAGACCCGGCCGAAATCGTTGCGCATCAGATCGACGATCATGACATTCTCGGCCGCGTCCTTCGCCGAGCGCCGCAGCGCGTCGGCTCCAGTCGTGCCGTCCCCCGCGCGCGGCCACGTGCCCTTGATCGGCGACGTCATCACATCACGCCCGCGGCGACGCAGGAACAGCTCAGGGCTCAGGCTCGCGACCGCACCGGCATCGGACTCCGCATACGCCCCGTACGCGGGTTGCAGCGCGGCGACCGCATCGGCGAACAATCCAGCGGCACTGCCGCCGAAGCTCGCCTCGAGCCGCGTGCACACGTTGACCTGGTATATCTCCCCGGCGCGGATGAGCTCGACGGCTCGTTCGACGGCGCGCAGATGCTCGGGCAGCGACGGTCCGGCGAACTGGCCGACCTGCCAGGCGGGCGTGGCCACCCCGCTGGCCAGCAGCGCGCCCAGCTCGTCGAGCCGGGCCAGCAGCAGCGCGTCGCGCTCGGCGCTCCAGAGCGCCTCGAAGCTCCAGGATCCGGCGCGGTCGTAGCGCAGCAGGTGGTCGTAGAACGCCAGGTGCGAGGGCCCGTCGTAGCCGAGCCAGCCGAACCAGCCGCCGCCCACCACAGCCGCGTCCGGCTCGACATGGGGCACGACACCGAGCGCGGCGATGGGATCGGCGTCCGGGCCGAGAACGAGCAGTGGCTCGGCCGCCAGCAGGGCCCCGCCGCCGGCCCAGGTGCCGACCAGGCAGGCCAGCCCGTCCGAGCCGGCCGCCCGACGCAGCACCTCGTCCGGCGCAGGGCCGGGGCCGATAAGCAGCGAGACAGCACGACAGCGCAGTGCGGACAGCTCACGCAGCTGGTCGGTCACGGCGCTCCCGGCGATCGGCGAAGTACGCTGCGCATCATGGCCGACAAGCGGGTACTCGTGCAGCCCCCTGCCGTCCAGATCAATGCCCGGCGGATCACTGCCATCGGCACCGCGCTTTTCTTCCTTGGTTTCGTGGTGCTGTTGCCGTTCTACGGCTGGCTGGGTCGCCACGACCACCGGGTGTGGCTGTGGACCTGCCTGGCCGGCGGGTTCCTCGGGCTGCTCGGCTACTCGATCATGCGCCGGCACCGCGACGAAGGACGCACCGTCTGATCCTTCGTTAGTTGGTGGTGACCTCGTCGCCGTCGTCGAAGACCACGCCGGTGAGTTCAGCCAGGGACGGCACCACGACGGCGGTCTCGGAGTGGGCGCCGCAGCCGTATTCGACGCTGACCACGCGCCCGTCGGTTGAGCTGATCTCGTTGCCGCACACCCCGAAGCCGGCCCGCAGCGAGCCGGCCAGCGGCAGCAGGAACCCGCAGGTACCGCAGTGCGCCGGAGCCTGCTTGGCCATCGGATTGTCGGGACCGCCCTCACCTGCGAACCAGCGCTCGGCCGTGTCGAGGCGTCCGTCGCGCGACATCACGCGGGGCCGCCCGAGTCCGAGTTCCAAGCCGACCTCCTCGACGGCCGGATCGTCTGAGGCGACGTAGGCCGGGACGAGGCGCGGGTCGTCGGCGACGCTGGGCAGCAGGTCACCCGGGCTGAGATCTCCTGGCCGCAGCCGTTCGTGCCAGGGCACCCAGGCCGGCGCGAGCAACGCCTGCGCACCCGGCAGGAGAACTACCTCATCGACCGTCGCGGTCTTGGAGCGCGGGGCCCGGGCCAGCGTCACGGCCCAGTACCAGCCTGCGTAACCGGGCAGGGTGGCAACGAAAGCGTGCGTGACGATGCGATCGGCGCCGGCGACAACGGCGAGGTGCTCGCCCACGGAGGCGCCGCCCAGCTCGATCGCGGCCTCGCGGGCCAGTTCGACGGCCGCTGCCAGGGCTGCGTCGGGTGCGGCGATCACGGCAGCGGTCGCTTCGACGGCGGTGTCGGCGCTGTGCTTGGTGGGGGTCACACGGTCCATTGTGGCCGATGCCAACGCAGCGAGTGACCCCAGCTCGGCGACCAAGGACAATTAGGGCGCGCGTCCGCACTTTCACCGTCGGCATCGTGGGGCAGGATGGGAGCGTGGCCCGACAGCAGGACGATCAACCGCGCAAGCGGTTCTCGCGCTCTGGGCACACCAGCCACGCGGCGCGCCAAAGCCCGCCGCCGCCGCCGCCGGGTCACCCGCCGCAGCAGCACGCGCCGCAATATGCCGCCCAGTACCCACAGCACTCTCCGCCCTACGGGTCGCCGCCGCCCTATCCACCGCCCGGCGCCTACGGCGCACCACCACTGGACCCCTACGGCAATCCCACCTACCACGTCGCACAGCCCTCGGAGCAGGCGCAGAAGGGCCCGGCCAGCCCGGCCGTCGCCATCACCAAGGCGGCGTTCACCGGCACCAACAAGGCGGCCCGGGTCGTCACCCGCAAGGTCATCAGCGCGAGCAAGGCCGACGGCGCCAGCGAATCCGGCCTGACGCAGCTCATCTGGAACCAGGTGCTCAGCTACGGCACCGACGCCATGATCACCGTGGCCCTGGCCGGCACGGTCTTCTTCGGCGCGTCCACGCACGCCCAGCGGGGCAACATCCTGCTGTACCTGCTGATCACCATGGCTCCCTTCGCCGTGGTCGCACCCGTGATCGGCCCGGCCCTCGACCGGCTGCAGCACGGGCGGCGCTGGACCATGGCCGGCACCGCCATCGGGCGGGCCATTCTCGCGCTGATCATGGCCAGCCACCCCACCGACCTGTTCGTCCTGTATCCGTGTGCGCTCGGCTCGCTGGTGCTCTCGAAGGCCTACGGCGTGGTACGCGCGGCGGCCGCGCCCCGCCTGGTGCCACCGGGGCTGAGCCTCACCGAGGCCAATGCCCGATTGTCGATCTTCGGGCTCGGCTCCACGCTCGTCGCCGGCGGCTTCATCGGAGTCGTCATCAAGCTCAGCGGCTCCTACAGCCTGGGCCTGACGCTCACCGCCATCGCGTTCGGGGTGTGCGCGTTCTTCGCCTTCAAGTTGCCGCCACAGGTCGATTCCGCGGTCGACGCGCCGCGGCACCCGCAGGAACCGCCGCGGCCGGCCGGCCAACCGCGTGTGCCGTCGATGACGCGGCTGCAGAGCTGGGCCAAACGCGGCTTCGTCGATCACGTGGTCATCGCGCTGCAGGGCGAGTCGGTGCTGCGGTTCCTGTCCGGCCTGCTGACGATCTTCCTGGCGTTCTACATCGAGACCACCGCGCACGGACTCCAGGCTGCGCTGCAGTTGGGCGGGGTCGTGGCCGCAGCGGGTCTCGGGACGTTCAGCGGGACCGCCGTCGGCACCAAACTCAAGCTGCACCGTCCCGACATCGTGATCATCGCGTCGGTGGGCATCGCCGGCGTGAGCTGCCTGCTCGTCGCGCTGCTGTTCAACGTCACCATGGCGATCGCCGGCATGTTCATCTGCGCGGTCGCCAACGCGCTGTCCAAGATCGCGCTCGACGCACTCATCCAGCGCGACGTCGTCGAGACCCTGCGCTCCAGCGCGTTCGCCCGCTCCGAGACGTTCCTGC
>JBDTXT010000230.1:0-4956 GCA_040006035.1 Pseudonocardiales bacterium
TCTACGTCAAGCACCGCGGCTCGGGGCCGGGCGGCATCGCGGGGACGGTCCACACTGTGCCGCACCACCCGTTCGACGTCGTGGGCTGGGACGGCTGCCTGTACCCGTTCACGTTCAACGTCTCGGACTTCGAGCCGATCACCGGGCGGGTGCACCAGCCGCCGCCGGCGCACCAGGTCTTCGAGGGCAACAACTTCGTCATCTGCAACTTCGTCCCTCGCAAGGTCGACTACCACCCACTGTCGATTCCGGTGCCCTACTACCACTCCAATGTCGACTCCGACGAAGTGATGTTCTACTGCGGCGGCGATTACGAAGCGCGCAAGGGTTCGGGCATCGGGCTCGGCTCGATCTCGCTGCACCCCGGCGGGCACTCGCACGGACCCCAGCCCGGCGCGTACGAACGCAGCATCGGCGTGGACTACTTCGACGAACTGGCCGTCATGGTCGACACGTTCCGGCCGCTGCGCCTCGGCGAGGCCGGCCGCTCGAGCGACGACGGCGAGTATGCGTGGTCGTGGTCCGGGCGCGGGCCGGGTTCATGACCACCGCGCAGGCCGAACAGCTGTTCACCGGCATGATCGACGACGCGATCCTCTACGCACCGGCATCTCTGAAACTCGCCGACGCGGTGCGCGCCCATGTCGGGCACCGGTTGTCCTGGTACGCCGACCTGCTCGGCCGGTTCGTCTGCAATGCGGGGCGGGTTCCGGCGCTGGACGCCGCGGTGGCCCGGATCGGGTTAGCGCCGGTCGACGTGGCGGTGGTGGTCGCTGACGGGATCTCAGCGGTCGGCGCGGCGGTGGCGGCCGTCGACACCTACGAGCAGGTGCGGCTCAGGTCCGTCGAGGTGCCGCTCGGCACCGATCGGCTCCGCGAGGCTCGGCGGGCGCTGGCCCCGTTGGTCGAACGTCAGCTCGAGGTCTACCTCGAGGTCCCAGTGGTCCGCGTCAGCGAACGCGTGGCCCATGAACTGTCCGCCGCCGGGCTGCGGCTGAAACTGCGCACCGGGGGTACGAACGTCGACGAGTTCCAGAGCGAGGTCGAACTGGCGATGCCGATCGTGAAATGTGCCGCCGAACTGCTGCCGTTCAAGTGCACGGCAGGACTGCACCGGGCCGTACGGCACCGCGATCGCGGCACGATGTTCGAACATCACGGCTTCCTTAACGTCGCACTCGCCGCGCAGGCCGCTGCCGCTACCGGCAGCGAAGCCGCGACGAGCGAAGCGTTGGCCGAACGCGACCCAGTAACTGTCGCCGGGAGGGTGCGCGCCCTGACCGACCCAAGCGTGCGGTCAGTTCGTGAGTTGTTCGCGTCGTTCGGGACGGGCAAGATCACCGAACCGGTCCGCGACCTCGTCGCGCTGGGATTGGTGAGCGCTGCATGACGAGCTGGCTGCCCGCCGGGCTTGACGCGGGGTACGGGATCGATCACCTTCCCTACGGGTCGGCGCAGGATGCGCGTGGGCGGCGCTTCGCGGCAGTGCGCATCGGTGGCACCGCGCTGGACCTGACCTCGGCCAGCGCCGAACTGGCGACCGAGCACGCTGGCCTGTTCGCTGACGGCACGCTGGACGCGTTCCTGGCTGCCGGCCGACCGATCTGGTCGCAGGTCCGCGCGAGCGTGGTGCAGTGGCTGAGCGACGAGGTCTACCGCCCGGCGTTGCGGCCGATGCTCACCGCCGTCGACGACGTCGAGTTACTGCTGCCGTTCGCCGTTGCCGACTACGTCGACTTCTATGCCTCACAGACGCACGCGACGAACGTGGGGCGGATGTTCCGACCGGGAGGTGAGCCGCTGACCCCGAACTGGAAGCACCTGCCGATCGGTTATCACGGCCGGGCGGGCACGGTGGTGGTGTCCGGCACAGAGGTCCGCCGGCCGAGCGGCCAGGCCCGGCGCGCGGACGGTTCGATCGTATTCGGGCCGTCGCAGCGCCTGGATTTCGAGGCCGAGGTGGCCTTCGTCGTCGGTACCGGCAGCCCCCTTGGCTCGCGGGTCGCGGTGGCTGACTTCGCCGAGCACGTCTTCGGGGTCTGCCTGCTCAACGACTGGTCGGCTCGCGACATCCAGGCCTGGGAGTACGTTCCCCTCGGACCGTTCCTGGGCAAGTCCTTCGCCACGTCGATATCGGCGTGGATCACGCCGCTCGAGGCACTGGCCGGCGCCTGGGCGCCCCCGCCGCCGCGTGACCCGCAGCCGCTCCCGTATCTGGACGACTCCGCCGTGGCCAGCGGACTTGATCTGTCCATCGAGGTGCGGCTGAACGGCGCGGTGATCTCCCGGCCCCCGTTCGCGACCATGTATTGGACGCCTGCGCAGATGCTCGCCCACCTGAGCGTCAACGGCGCCAGCGTGCGCACCGGTGACCTGTTCGCCTCAGGCACCGTGAGCGGTGCCGACCGCTCGCAGTGGGGCAGCCTGCTCGAGTTGGCCTGGAACGGCGCCGAGCCGTTCACGCTGGCCGACGGCACCCAGCGGACTTTCCTGCTGGACGGCGACGAGGTCGTGCTCACGGCCAGCGCACCCTCGCCCGGCGGCCGGATCGCCATGGGCGAGGTGCGCGGCCGCGTTGTCGGCGCGAACTAACCCGATAAACCCGCAAGGCGGGCAAACCGGGACCGGTGAATACGTCGCGCCTCTATGGAACCGGACCCGTCGTCCGCTACGAATGGGGGTTGTGGAGACCGCACTCGCCGAGATCGGCGAACGCCTCAATCAGGGCCAACCGGAGGCACTCGAGGACTGCTATCGCACCCTCGGTCCCCTCGTGATGTCCTATCTCGCTCGTTACGTCCCGCAGCCCGACATCGAAGACGTCATGCAACGGGTCTTTTACGAGGTGTGGCGGGTGCACGACCGCTACGACCCGGAGCGCTCGTTGCGCGGCTGGGTACTCGGCATTGCCCGCAAGCGCGCCATCGACCACCTGCGCAAGCGGCGCGACGTGGTCGTGCCGCTCGATTCGATGCGCGAGATCACCGGCGACGACGGCCGCGAGGTGGCCGAGCGTTTCGTATGGGCCGACGAGGTGCGCACCGCGTTGGACAAGCTGCCGCAGTTGCAGCGGGAAGTCATCGAACTGGCCTACTTCGAGGGCTACACCCAGACTGAGATCGCACTCGCCCTGGACATACCGTTGGGCACGGTCAAGACGCGGACCTCGCGTGGCCTGCAGCGGATGGCAGGACTCATGGAAAATACTCGGGAGCAATTGTGACCAGCCATATCTCTGAAGAGCTCCCCCGACTACTGACCGGGGAGGCCACCCGCGACGTGGTGCAGAGCGCCGCGGCGCACCTTCGCTCCTGCGAGGACTGCCAGCAGGAGCTCGTCTCCGCCGTCGTCGCGCACGCCTCGCTCACCTCCGCGCACCGCTTCGCGCCCGAGATCGTTTCGCAACCGGCGCACGAGGAAGTACCGTCGGCGCACAGCGAAACCCTTCCGGACCTGAGCGCGATCTTCGCCCAGGTGCGTGAGGAAGCCAGCTCGGCGCCCCGCGCGGCTCGTCGCTCCAGGCGACCGTTGTACGCAGTCGCCGCCGTCGCGGCCGGAGTCGTGATCGGCACCGGCGGCACAGCGCTGATCCAGAACGTTGGTTCCAACTCACCGGACGGACGCACCGTCGCGCTCACGGCGTTCGACAAGGGGACTACGACGGCCAAGGCCACGGTGGCGAAGAACGGCCAGGTGCACCTGGACGCCGCCTCACTGCCGCGTCTGGACACGCAGCACCGCTACGAGGTGTGGCTCACCGACGACGCGCGCACTCGGATGCAGCCGATCGGTTGGATCGGGGCGAACGGCAAGGCGACGCTCACCGTGCCGGCCGAGCTGATGTCGAGCTTCAATGATATCGAGGTGAGTGTGCAGGAGATCGCCGCCGACACGTACACCTACAGCGGCACGAGCGTCCTGCGCGGCTCCTACACCGCGTAGCTGCAGCCTCTCTGAACCCGCCGTCCGAGTCCAGGACCTCGGACAGCGGGTTCAGTCATGTGCCTGGGCGCTACGGCTTCTTGGGTGGCAGCGGGAAGAAGCCGCTGGTCTTGGCTGCGTATTCGGCCCAGCCGTCGCGCTTGGCCATGTGCTTCTCGAGGATGCGAGCACCGGAACCCTTGGTCAGGAGCAGCGTCATCAGGACCGGCGCGAACACCGTCAGGACGCCCGGCCAGCGCTCGGCGGTGACAAGGAAGATCCCCCACCACACGCAGGCGTCGCCGAAGTAGTTGGGGTGACGGGTGTAGCGCCACAGGCCACTGTCGATGACCTTGCCCTTGTTGGCTGGGTTGCGGCGGAACTGCTCCATCTGCCGGTCGCCGACGCTTTCGAAGAAGACGCCGAGACACCACAGCGCAACGCCGACCCAGGCCAGCCCCCACACCGGGCCGCTTTCGAACGCGCCGAGCACGATCGGGGCAGAAATCACCAACGCCAGCAACCCCTGCAGCAGGTAGACCATGCGAATGGCGTACAGATCCGGATTGCCCTTCGCCTTCGCGAGCAGCTCGGCGTAGCGCGGGTCCTCGGGCTTGCCCACGGTGCGTCGGCCGATGTGCTGGGCCAGTCGAAGTCCCCAGAGCACCGGCAACACCAGCAACAGCCACCGCCGCACCGGATCCCCGTGCCCGGACGAACAGAGGAAGGTCACGAGCGCGATGGCGGCGAAGAGCAGCCCCCAGGCGGTGTCGATCACACTGTGCTTGTGCGCGATCTTCGAGGCTACGAACGTCGCGGCCAGCACAACGAGAACCGCCCCCGCCGCCCAGGGCAGGGCGTGCAGGAACGGTGTCGTGTCAAATCGGCTCACGCCTACACGTTATCGGCCGTCCAAGGACGGGTCGCCGGCATCGCGCTACCGCCGTCCAGAGTGGGCTTGATGGCCAGGATCTGGTCAACGCCCATCCGCCCCTCTTCGAAGGTCAGCGCGCCGCCCACCAGGTAGAGCCGCCA
>JBDTXT010000231.1:0-4949 GCA_040006035.1 Pseudonocardiales bacterium
AGGTCGGCCACCACGATCCAGCGCGGCGGGCGCTTCGTCAGCACCGATCCGGGCGCCAGGACGAAGCGCGAGTTGCGCGCGCCGAGGTAGTCGCGCGAGCTGGCCTCGCGCAGGCCGACATGCGAGAGCAGTCCAGCAAGCAGAGCCGTGTGTACCTGCGACGGGGACGCCGGCTCGTCTGACTCCACGATGTCGAGCCCGCGGGCGATGGAGCGCAACTGGCCGACGAGGTCCTGCCACTCGCGGATGCGCAAGTAGTGCAGGAACTCGTCGCGGCACATCCGCCGGAACTGGTTGCCCGAGCGCTCGCGCCGCTGCTCCCTCATGTAGTTCCACAGATTGAGGAATGAGGTGAAGTCGGAGTGCTCGTCAGCGAACCGTGCGTGTTTCTGCTTGGCTGCCTCTTCGCGGTCGGCCGGCCGCTCGCGCGGATCCGGGATGGACAGTGCCGCGGCGATGACGAGTACCTCGCGCACGCAGCCTTCGTCCGCTGCCTGCAGGATCATCCGGCCGATCCGCGGGTCGACAGGCAGCTGCGCCAGTCGGCGCCCGACCTCCGTGATGGCACCGTCGGCGTCGAACGCGCCGAGCTCCTGCAGCAGCGTGACGCCGTCGCGCACGCTTCGCCGGTCGGGCGGGTCGAGGAACGGGAACGCCTCGACGTCGCCGAGCCCGAGCGCGGTCATCTGCAGGATCACCGAGGCCAGGTTGGTGCGCAGGATCTCCGGCTCGGTGAAGCGCGGCCGTTGCTCGAAGTCCTGCTCCGTGTAGAGACGTATGCAGATGCCGTCGGCGGTGCGCCCGCAGCGGCCGGCGCGCTGTGCTGCGGAGGCCTGCGAGATGGGTTCGATCGGCAGGCGCTGCACCTTGGTCCGCCTGCTGTAGCGCGAGATCCGGGCCGTTCCCGGGTCGATCACGTAGTGGATTCCGGGCACCGTCAGGGACGTCTCGGCGACGTTCGTGGCCAGGACCACGCGACTGCCGCCGTGTGCCTCGAACACCTTGTGCTGCTCGGCGGTGGGCAGCCGGGCGTAGAGCGGCAGCACCTCGACTCCCAGGTCGGCCGCGTCGAGCGCGTCGGCGGTGTCGCGGATCTCGCGCTCGCCGGACAGGAAGACGAGGACATCACCGGGACGCTCGGTGCCGAGTTCACGCACCGCATCGATGATCGCTTCGGTCTGGTCACGTGCGTCGACGCGATGCGTGACGTCGTGATCAGGATCGTCCGGGTCGTCGTCGTCCTGGGCAGGCAGGTCGGGTTCTAATGGCCGGTAGCGGATCTCGACGGGGAAGGTGCGCCCGGACACTTCGACGATGGGCGCGCCACCGAAGTGTTCAGCGAAACGGGCCGGCTCGATCGTCGCCGACGTGACGATTACCTTCAGGTCGGGGCGGCGCGGCAGCAGCTGGGCGAGGTAGCCGAGCAGGAAGTCGATGTTGAGGCTGCGTTCGTGCGCCTCGTCGAGAATGAGGGTGTCGTAGCGCAGCAGACGTCGGTCGCGCTGCATCTCTGCCAGCAGGATCCCGTCGGTCATCAGCTTGACCAGTGTCCGGTCGCTGGCCTGGTCGGTGAATCGGACGGTGTATCCGACCGCGTCGCCCAGCGGGGTCCTCAGCTCGTCGGCGATGCGCTGGGCCACGGTTCGCGCGGCCAGCCGGCGCGGCTGGGTGTGGCCAATCGTGGCGCGGATGCCGCGGCCGAGCTCGAGGCAGATCTTGGGCAGCTGTGTCGTCTTGCCCGAACCGGTCTCACCCGCCACGACGACGACCTGGTTGTCGCGGATCGCGGCTGCGATGTCGTCGCGCTTGCGGCTGATCGGGAGGTCGGGATAGGTGATGGTCGGGACGGCCGCCGCCCGCGTCGCGATCAATTGCTCGCCCCGCGCGATCTGTTCGGCGAGCTTCGCCAACTCGCGGTCGCTGACCTTGCCGCGCCGCAACCGATCGAGGCGTCGCCCGATCCGAGCCGCGTCCCGCAGGCTCAGCCCGTCCAATCGTGCCCGCAGCTCACCGGGCGTTGGGGACGGATTGAACACTCAGGCAACGATAGGCGCCCGCGCCGAAGCTGCTGGCATATGTTTGTCACATGAGTCCTCGCACCATCCGGAATTTCCTGGCCGGGGAGTTCGTCGACCACGACGACAGCGGGTGTTTCGACAAGATCGATCCGGTCGACGGCAGCGTGAGCGCGCGGGTGCACGAGGCCGACTGGGCGCTCGTCGACCGCGCCGTCTCGGCCGCCCGGCGGGCACTCGAAGGCTCGTGGGGTGCGACCACGGTGGGCCAACGCACCGCCCTGCTGCGCAAGGTGGCCGACCGCATCGAGGAGCGCTTCGAAGAGTTCGTGGCCGCCGAGGTCGCCGACACCGGCAAGCCGGTCGCCCAGGCCCGCGAACTCGACGTCGCCCGGGCGGTGGCCAACTTCCGGTCCTTCGCCGACACCGTCGCCGCGGCCGGGCAGCCCTCGTTCATGACGGACCTGGCCAACGGCCGCCAGGCGCTCAACTATGCAGTCCGCAAACCCCTGGGCGTGGTCGCGGTGATCGTGCCCTGGAACCTCCCGCTGCTGCTACTGACCTGGAAGGTCGCGCCCGCGCTGGCCTGCGGCAACACGGTGGTCGTCAAGCCCAGCGAGCAGACCCCCTCGACGGCGACCCTGCTGGCCGAGGTGCTCGACGAGGCCGGGGTGCCCGCCGGCGTCTACAACGTCGTGCACGGCTTCGGGCCGAACTCGGCTGGTGAGTTCCTGATCGCCCACCCGGACATCGACGGCGTCACCTTCACCGGATCTACCGCTACCGGCGCGGGGATCATGGCGGCCGTCGCGCCGCGCGTCCGGCCGGTCTCGTTCGAACTTGGTGGCAAGAACGCCGCGCTCGTCTTCGCCGACGCCGATCTCGACGACACGCTGGCCGGGCTTACCCGGTCGGTGTTCGCCAACACCGGCCAGGTCTGCCTGTGCACCGAGCGCGTCTACGTGCAGCGGCCGGTCTTCGATGAGGTAGCCGAAGGACTCGCCCAGCGGGCCCGAGACCTGCGCCTCGGCCGGCCCATGGACACCGCCACGACGACCGGGCCGCTGATCTCGGCCGAGCACCGCGAGAAGGTGCTGCGTTACTACCGGCTGGCCGAGGAGGCCGGGGCGAAGACTCTCGTCGGCGGCGGGGTGCCGAGCCTCGGCGCCGACCTCGACGGCGGGTCGTGGATCGAGCCCACGCTCTGGACCGGCCTGACCAACGCCGATCGCCCGATGCGCGAGGAGATCTTCGGCCCGGTCGCGGCGCTGGTGCCGTTCGACACAGAGGACGAGGCCGTTGCGCTCGCCAACGACACCGCCTACGGCCTGGCCTCGTCGGTCTGGACCACGGACCTGGCCCGCGGGCATCGGGTCGCGCAGCGGATGAACGTCGGGATGTCGTGGGTCAACACCTGGTTCCTGCGCGACCTGCGCTCACCGTTCGGCGGCGTCGGGTTGTCCGGCATCGGCCGTGAGGGCGGCCAGCACTCGCTGGACTTCTACACCGAGCCCACCAACATCTGCGTGCAACTGTGAGATCAGACATCCCGCTGATCGCCGACCGGCTCAAACAGGCGGCAGCGACCGGGACGCCCTGCGCGCCCGTTCGCGACCTGCTCGGCGACACCGACATCGACCTGGCCTACGCCGTTCAGACCCGGGTCGCCGAGTCGCGCGTGCGGGACGGCGGCCGGATCGTCGGCCGCAAGATCGGTCTGACCTCGCCGTCGGTGCAGCGGCAGTTCGGCGTGTTCCAGCCGGACTTCGGACTGCTGTTCGCGGACATGATGTACGCCTCCGCTCAGCCGATACCGCTCGACCGGTTCCTGCAACCGAGGGTTGAGGCCGAGGTCGCGTTCGTCCTGTGCCGCCCGCTCGACAACCCCGACGCGTCGGTTGCGGATGTGCTGCGGGCCACCGAATTCGTGCTGGCCGCGATCGAGATCGTCGATTCGCGCATCGCCGACTGGGACATCCGCATCACCGACACGGTGGCCGACAACGCCTCGAGCGGCGCGGTCGTGCTCGGGACGACGCCGTACCTGCTCACCGGGCTGGACCTTTCCGCGGTAGGCATGGTGCTCGAGCACGACGGTGAGAAGGTGTCGACCGGCACCGGTGCCGACTGCATGGGCTCGCCGGTCACCGCGGTGACCTGGCTGGCGCGTGAGATGGCACGCCGCGGCCGCCCGCTGGCCGGGGGCGACGTGGTGCTCTCCGGCGCCCTCGGCCCGCTCGTGCCGGTGACCGGCCCCGGCACCTTCCGGGCCAGCCTCGACGGCATGGGTTGCGTCGACGCGGTCTTTGTCACGGAGACCGACGAGTGAGCGGCCCCCAACTAGCCCAACCGCGCGGCCGCTTCCCGCACCTCAAGGTGGCCGGTGAGTTCGTCTACGTCTCGGGCACGTCGTCGCGGCGCACTGATAACACCATCGCCGGCGCCGAGGTGGACGAACTTGGCACGACGGCGCTCGACATCCGCACGCAGACCCGGGCCATCATCGAGAACATCCGCGACATCCTCCGCGGCGCCGGTGCCGGGCTCGGCGATCTCGTCCAGGTCACCACCTACCTCGTCTCGATGAACGACTTCGGCGGCTACAACGAGGTGTGGGCCGAGTACTTCGACGAGAGCGGGCCCACCCGCACCACCGTCGCGGTGCACCAGTTGCCGCACCCGCACCTGCTCATCGAGATCCAGGCCGTCGCTCACCTACCGCGTCAGGAGATACCGGCATGACCAGCATCCCGCCGACGATCAACTTCGCCGAGTGGATCAAGGAGAACCAGCACCTGCTCAAGCCGCCCGTCGGCAACAAGATGATGACCGCCGGCGACGACTTCATCGTCATGATCGTGGGCGGGCCGAACTCGCGAACCGACTTCCACGTCGACCCGTACGAGGAGTGGTTCTACCAGGTCAAGGGCAACA
>JBDTXT010000232.1:0-4947 GCA_040006035.1 Pseudonocardiales bacterium
GGGACCTGGGTGCTCTTGCCGTGATCGCCGATGAGCGCGACGTAGCCGTGGATGGCATCCACGAGCCAGCCGGCCTGGCCCGAGGCAATCACCTGGACCGCGGTGGGGCGGTCGAGGACCCCCGGTGCCTGCTCGCCCGGCAGCACGACACCGACCGGCTTCATCGTGGACGCGTCGACCGCGGTGACGGCGAGGGTGCGCTGGTTGACGACGATGAGCTGACCAGAAGGCAGCTTGACGACCTGCAGGCCCTGCTTGCCGCTGGCGACATTGCCCGCCAACTGCGCGTCGAGCTTGCCGCTTTCGCCATTTACATGGGCGATTGTCGTACCTTTGGCGACATAGGCCGATCCGTCACTGAGCAGAGCACGTGAAACGGAGTAACCTGCGCCCAGCGAGGCCATCAGGCCGCCCGCGACGAGGGCCGTAACGATGGCCGCTCCCGCGAAGCGGCCGCGTGCGCCGGAGACCCGGTGGCTAGTTGCCATCAATGCCTCCAAATTCGGCGTAATCGACTTACAAGACATTAGATATCCTGCGGACACTACCCGGTTCCGGGACCGGCGAGACATCGGAAGGGGTCCCCAGCACCCATGGCCGAGGCGTCAATCCGATCCGGCGAAGCCGGATTCACTCTCCAGCCAGGCGACGAGTTCAGCTTCGGCCGGGCTCCATCCTGCACGCTGTGCATTGATCCCGACGACGTCGCGATTTCGCGCCTAGCCGGCCGTATCGAGAACGACGGGCACGGCTGGTGGGTGGTGAACACGAGTTCCTCTCGCCAACTGGCCACCGTCGATGAGCTCGGCCTGCGCAGTGTGTTGGCCCCCGGGCGCCGGGTCGCTCTGGAGGGCACCTCGCGGATCCTCATCGAAGGCACGCTGAACACCTATCAACTCACCGTCACCGTCCCGCAACCGCCGGTCGCCGATACCGGCGAGACGGTCTCGGAAGGCCTGCCCACGTCCATGGGCGAGAGTGTGCTGATCAACAACGCGGACCGGGCGGCGCTCATCGCCCTGTTCGCCGGCTATCTCGAGGAGGGCAACCGCTATGACCCCTACCCCAAGTCCTACGCCGCCGCCGCCGCCCGCCTTGGCCTGCCCCGCACGACCCTGGTCAAGCGGATCGAATACCTGCGAGCCCGCCTGACCGCGGCCGGGGTACCGAACCTGATCGGCCCGAACGCACTGGCGAACCTGGCCGAGTACGCGCTCACCACCGGCGTCATCAGCCGGTCCGACCTAGCGTTGCTGCGAGGGTAGGGCCGCCGGCCACGGGAGCGGATATGTCCCCGTTTGGGGAGGGTTTCCGATTTTACTTCACCGCTGCCTTGCTTACCTTCGAGGTGGTACTCGCGGGAACAATCCCGCGTTCTGAGCTGAGGAGCACCCATGATCAAGGCTGAGCTGGGCCAGCTGGACACCCTGTCGCGCCGTCTTGGCGCCTGCAGCTCCGACGTCGACGCGCTCAAGTCCAATCTCAGCGCGCTCATCAGCGGCACGGACTGGTCCGGCGGCGCCGCGGATCGTTTCCGCACGGCGTGGGACTCGGAGTTCCGCCCGTCACTCGACTCGCTGACGGCTGCCCTGGTCGACGCATCGAGCGAGGTAGACCGCCGCCGCGTCGCCCTTGACCAGGCTGGCAACTGAACACCTGAAGAACACTCCCGCGAGTCGCGGGAAGAAGGGCCGGCGTTGGAGCTCGAACTGCTGGTCGACGATGGGCCGGGCGCTGCGCCGCGCGGCGTTCTCGTCGAGTTTCGCGACGGCGCAACTGTCGGTGAACTGCGGCAGGCCCTGGCCAGCTCGTCCGAGGGCCGGCACCAATACCCCGGCACCGACACCGGTCAGCTGTACGGGGGCAACCAGCCGCTGCCCGACGCACTCCCGTTGACCGACGCCGGCCTGCTCGACGGGCAGTTCGTCTCGTTCTCGCGTGGCGCAGCGCCGGTGCGTGCCCCGGACGCCGGGCTGCGGGTCGCGGTGGCCGGCGGCCTTCATGCCGGCCCCGTGATCGGGATCTGGCCGGGCTGGCTGCTCACCGTCGGCCGAGCCGCCGGGTGCGATCTGCGGGTGACAGATGACGAAGTAAGCCGTCAGCACGCCGCCTTCTGGCAGGAGTCGCAGGGGGGCGTGCTGTCGGTGCGCGACGCCGGCTCGCGCAACGGCATCCGTCGCCGCGGCCGGTTACTGGCTGGCGATACACCGCTTGGCGTGGGAGATGTCCTGGGCATAGGCGAGAGCGTCCTTGAGGTCGTGGCCACCGAACCGGTGCCAGCCGACATCACCCGCGGCGTGGTGCCCGGTACCCGCGCGTTCAACCGGCCGCCGCGCATCGCCGAGCCGTGGCAGCGGCCCGAGCTGACGGTGCCGGCCGAGCCGGCCAAGCCCCGAGGCTTCCGCTTTCCCTGGATCGCGATCGCGATACCGCTGCTGCTCGGCGCGGTCATGTATTTCGTGCTGCCGGCGCAGTATGCGAAGTACATCATCATCATGATCCTGATATCGCCGTTGATGATGCTCGGCAACACGATCGGCGACCGGCGCAGCGGCCGCAAGGACTACTCGGCCAAGTTGGCCGAATACCGCAAGGCCCGAACTGCGTTCGACCTCTACCTAGCAGCGGTGGCCGACGCCGATGAGCGGCGCAGCCGCTACGCCGCACCCGACCCGGCCGAGGTGGTCCGCCGGGCCATGCTGCCGGCGGCGACCTTGTGGCAGCGGCGCTCCCGCGACGAGGAGTTCCTACGGCTGCGACTCGGGTTGGTCGACCGGCCGGCCGACATCGGGCTGCACCCGAGCGGGCACGACCAGCCGGTGCCAAATCCCCCCACGGTCTACGACGTGCCTGTCACCGTCGACCTGCGTACCGCGGGCGTTCTCGGCGTGTCGGGCACCCGCCCGGTCGTGCTGGCCGCCGCGCGCTCGCTGGTCACTCAGGCCGCCGTCCTGCACGCGCCGGGTGAGCTGGCGATCGCGGTGATCACCGGCGCCGACAGTGCGCCCGACTGGGAATGGGCCAGTTGGCTGCCGCACGTTCGGCCCTGGTCCTCGGCCCTGGCCTGCCAACGGTTGCTCGCCACCGACGCCGCGCAGGCGGCGGCGCGGGTGGCCGAACTGCTGGAACTCGTCGACGAACGCGCCTCCGAGCGGCGCTCGATGCTGGCCGACGGTCCGCCGCCCGGACGCGCGGTGCTGGTCGTGCTCGACGGCGCCCGCCGGCTGCGCGGCGTGCCGGGACTGGCTGCGCTGCTCGCCGCAGGCCCATCCGTCGGCGTCTACACGGTGTGCTTCGACGGCGAGGAGACCGCGCTGCCCGACGAGTGCCAGGCCACCCTGGTCGCGGCCCTCCAGGCCCCCAGCCGGGCCATGGTGCGGCGCCCGGGCATGATGCCGGCCGAGGATGTGCTGATCGACGGGCTCAGCCTGCCGCAGGCCATCCTCGCGGCACAGGCGCTGACCCCGATCCGCGTGCTTGGCGGTGGCGGCGGCGATGCCGAGCTGCCGGAGCGGGTCCGGTTCACCGAGCTGGCGGGGCTGCGCATCGACGCCGACGCGGTGCGTCAGGCTTGGAACGAATCACCGACCGGCCGCTCGTCGCGCGCACTCATCGGCGTCAGCAGCGACGGCCCGCTCACCGTCGACCTGGTCAAGGACGGACCGCATGCCCTGGTCACCGGCACGTCCGGCGCCGGCAAGTCCGAGCTGCTGCAGACGCTCGTGGCATCGCTGGCCCTGGCCAACACACCGGACGCGCTGACCTTCGTCCTGGTCGACTACAAGGGCGGCTCGGCCTTCGGGCCGTGCGCCGAACTGCCGCACTGCGTCGGGATGGTGACCGACCTCGACGGCCATCTGGTCAGCCGGGCGCTCGACTCGCTGTCGGCCGAGCTGCGCCGCCGCGAAGGACTGTTCGCCGAGGCCGGTGCGAAGGACATCGACGACTACTGGGCCCGCACCGGCGCCCGGCTGCCGCGGCTGGTCATCGTGGTTGACGAGTTCGCGTCGCTGGTCGAGGAGATTCCCGACTTCGTGCCGGGCGTGGTGGGCATCGGCATGCGCGGCCGTTCGCTGGGCGTGCACGTCGTCCTGGCCACCCAGCGGCCCGGCGGCGTCGTCACCGCCGACATGCGGGCCAATGTGAACCTGCGGATCAGCCTGCGGGTCACCTCCGACGCCGAGTCGAACGATGTGATCGACTCGCCCGTGGCGGCGCGCATCCCGGGACGTCAGCCGGGGCGGGCCTACCTGCGCACCGGGCACCGCGAACTCACCGCCTTCCAGGCGGCCCGGATCGGCTGGCCCGTCGATGACCACATCGCCTCGGACGCGCCCCCGGTGTCGGTCCTGCCCCGGCTCGTCGACCTACTCGGCTTCCCGCTCGAGCGAGGCTCCCGCAGCGACGTCGACGAGCACGGGCACACCGACCTCACCGACCTGGTCACCGCGATCCAACAGGCCGCCACCGACGCCGGCATCGCTGCACCCAGCCGACCCTGGCTGCCGCCGCTGCCCGAGGACGTCCCGCTGGCGACGCTCGATGTGCCGACCTCTGGGCCGGCCGTCGCGGTCATCGGCCTGGTCGACCGGCCCTCCGCGCAGGCGCAGGACCCGTTCGTGCTCGACCTCGCGGTCACCGGGCCGGTCGTCATCGCCGGCGCGGCCCGGTCCGGGCGCTCGACCGCGCTGCGGACGATCGCGGCCTCGCTGGCCAACAGCAGCTCGCCGGCCGACCTGCACCTCTACGCCCTCGACTGTGGCAACCACGCTCTGGCCGCGCTGGCCGACCTGCCGCACTGCGGCGCCGTCGTCGACGGCGCCGACCCCGCCCGTACCGAGCGGCTGCTGGACATGCTCACCGGCGAGGTCAACCGGCGCCAGGTGCTGCTGGGCGCGGGCGGGCACGGCTCCATCGCCGAACAGCGTGCCGCCGTCGCCGCGGCCG
>JBDTXT010000233.1:0-4946 GCA_040006035.1 Pseudonocardiales bacterium
TGATGCAACCGGTGCACGAACGCGGCAAGATTGCCTCCTGGATCGCGCCGCCCCGCCAGGGCATCAACGGCCAGCCGTTCGACTACGACTACGTCCACCTGCCCTGAGGGGGTCAGATGGCTGACGAGCTGTTCAACGCGTGCGCTTACCTGCTCGACCGTCGCGTCGCGGCCGGCGATGGCGACCGACTGGCTGTGACCGGAGTCGGCGGCGACCTGAGTTACGGCGCGATGCTGTATCGCGTGCAGCGGACGGCGACTGTGCTGTCCGAGCTCGGGCTGCAGCCTGAGCAGCGGCTCATGATGTGCATGGCCGACAGCCCCGAGTTCGTGAATCTCTATCTGGCGGCAATGCGGATCGGTGCCATCCCGGTGCCCGTGTCGACCATGCAGGGCGCCGACGGGCTGGCCGAACTGCTGCGCGACTCGCGAGCCCGGCTGCTCGCGCTCAGCCCCGAGTTCGCCCACCTGGCGCGCGAAGCGGTCGGCGATGCGCCGCAGTTGCGTGGAGTGATCGCGGCGCACGGCGCGGACGTGGGTCCGCTCGGCGTCGACGTGCACGACCTGGACGGCCTGGCCACCGCTGCCGCGCCGCGCTACGAGGTCTATCCCACGACAGCGGACTCGCCCGCGTTCTGGCTGTACACGTCGGGCACTACTGGCAAGAGCAAGGCCGCGATGCACCGTCATGGCTCGGTGCAGGTGGTCTGCGAGACGTACGGCACGCAGGTACTCGGCATCCGGCGCGAGGACCGCTGCCTGTCCGCGGCCAAGGCCTTCTTCGCCTACGGCTTGGGCAATTCCGTGTTGTTCCCCCTGTCCGTCGGGGCGTGCGCGGTGCTGGAGCCCGCCCCGGCCAAGCCGGATCTCATCATCGAGCGGACCGCGCAGTTCGGCGCGACGCTGTTCTTCGGCGGGCCGACGTTCTTCGCCAACATGCTGCGCGGCGGGCTGCCCGGCGATTCACTGCGCGGCGTGCGGCTCGCCGCGTCGGCTGGCGAGGCGCTGCCGGCCGCGCTGTACCAGCGGTGGACCTCGCATTTCGGCGTCGACATCATCGACGGCATCGGCATGACTGAGATGCTGCACATCTTCCTTTCCAACCGCGAGGGCACCGTGCGCCCCGGCACCACTGGGGTCGCGGTGCCGGGTTACGAGTTGCGGGTGGTCGACGACGCCGGGTTGGACGTCTCGCCGGGCACGCCCGGGACACTGCTCGTGCGTGGCGACTCGGCCGCCACGGGCTACTGGTCGCGCTACGCGGCGTCGCGGCAGGTTTTCCAGGGCGAGTGGCTGCGTACCGGCGACACGTACGTGCAGGACGAGGACGGTTACTACGCCTGCCTGGGCCGCACCGGCGACATGCTCAAGTCCAGTGGGATCTGGGTGTCGCCCGCCGAGGTCGAGGATCGACTGCTGGCGCACCCGTCGGTGGCCCAGGCCGTCGTGGTCGCCGCACCCGATGCCGACGGCCTGGACAAGCCGGTGGCCTACGTGCTGCTGCAATCGGCCGCCAGCGCGACCGAGGAGGAGCTGATCGAGCACTGCGGCGGGCTGGAGTCGTTCAAACGGCCACGCAAGATCGTGTTCGTGGGCGGCTACCCGACGACGGCCACCGGCAAGATCCGGCGGGTGGAGCTGCGTTCGATGGCGGCGACGGTCCTGATCCAGCCGGTCGGTGCCGCGCAGGAGAGCGGCTGATGCTCGACGGCCGGCCGCTGATCGACGTGCACCTGCATCCCGCTCGACTGCCTGGGCTCAAGCTGTCTTGGGACGTGTGGGTGCAGGAGTTCGGCACCCCCGAACTGGCGGCGCTCTATGACGATTCCGGGACGGTCCGGCCGGCCGAGTTCGATGCCTACCTCGACTCCGAGGGTGTCGACATCGCCGTCGTGCTGGCCGAATACAGCCCGAAGGTGACCGGGGAGCAGAGTGTCGAGGAGATGCTGCCGCTCGCCCAGCAGAACCCGGCCCGCATCAAGTTCGCGGCTAACGTCAACCCACACCTGCACTACCCGATCGACGACGAACTGCACCGGCAGATCGCGCTCGGCGCTGTCGCGCTCAAGGTGCACCCGGTGCACGGCGGCTTCCCGGTGAACGACCGGGGGCTGTACCCCGCGTACGAAGTATGCGAGTCGGCCGGTCTGCCGGTGATCGTGCACTGCGGCACGTCGACCTTCCCGGGGGCCTCGAACCAATTCGGGGATCCGATCCTGCTCGATGACGTCCTGCGCGACTTCCGGTCGCTGGAGGTTGTGCTCGCACACGGCGGGCGCGGCTGGTGGTACGACGCGGCGGCGTTCCTCGCGCTTACGAACCCGCGGGTGTGGATCGAGCTGTCCGGGTTGCCGCCCTCGCGGCTGCAGGCGTATTACGAGCGGCACAACTGGGCGCGGCTTACCCGTCGGATGATCTTCGCCACTGACTGGCCGGGGGTTCCCGGGATTGCCAAGAATGCGCGTGCTGTCGCGGCGCTGTGTCCGGATGAGCAGACAGCTGATCTGGTGCTCGCCGGGAATGCTGCGCAGGTTTACAACCTGAAGCTTGGTTCTCCCTCATCCTGATCATCTAGCAGTTCCAGCGAAATAGGACCACAACCGCTAGATGATCAGCCCGGCCCCCGCGCCCTCCACACCCTCAGCGCTGCGCACGTCGTGGACGGCGAAACGTGAACCCGCAGCGGGTCGCGCTGCCCGACCAAATCCGGCGTCATGGCAGGCTGAGTACTGATGAGCACCGAGATGGAGCCGACGCGGGGACAGTCTGGCGCCCAGCCGACCGCTCCGCTTCCCGCCGCAGAGCGGTCGGACCCGCCCGTGCTGGCTGAACGCTACGAGCTGGGCGCGGTGCTCGGGCATGGTGGCGTGGGCACCGTGTACCTCGCCCATGACGTCGTGCTGCACCGCTCCGTGGCGGTGAAGCTCTTCCGGCCTGACGGGGCCATCGCTGACCAGGCCGCTCGCTACGAGCAGGAGGCCCGGCTGCTGGCCAGCCTCAGCCATCCGGGGCTGGTCACGGTTTTCGACGCGGGTATCGACGACGCGATACCGGATCATCCGAAGCCCTACTTGGTGATGGAGCTGGTCGACGGTGCGACCCTGGCTAGGCGGCTGGACGAGGGGGCGCTACCGGTTGCCGACGCCGCGACGTTGGGCGCGGAGCTCGCGGCGGCGTTGGCCTACGTCCACCGCCGAGGCGTGGTGCATCGTGACGTGAAGCCGGCCAACATCCTGCTGGCCAACAGCGAGGACGGCGGGCCGGTCACCGCAAAACTGACCGACTTCGGCATCGCCCGCCTGGTCGACAGCACCCGGATGACCGAGCACGGCATGACTCTCGGCACGCCGAACTATCTCAGCCCGGAGCAGGCTACGGGTGGCGACGTCGGCGCACCGACCGATGTCTACGCGCTGGGGTTGGTGCTGCTCGAATGCGTCACCGGTCAGGTCGTGTACCCAGGGCACGGGATCGAGGCGGCGGTCGTCCGGCTGCACCGGCCGCCGTCCTTCCCGGCGTGGCTCGCTCCGGAATTCACCCACCTGCTCGTCGCGATGACGCTGCCCGATCCGGCTCAACGGCCCACCGCCGAGCAGGTCGTCGGGGCGTTGTCGAGCTTGCCCGAGCAGCCTGCTGCCGTGCCCGCGTCGATGATCGCCGATGCACAGACGCAGGTGTTGCCGGTGGCTGCGGGCAGTAACTCCACCAAATTGCTGCCCTCGGCCGGTGCGATCCAGCCGCTGACCCGTGCCGGCGCGGCGGCGCGGCGGCCCGTCCGGTGGGCGTGGCTGACGGCGGCGGCGGTGCTCGCGGCCCTGATCGTCGTGGTCGCACTGATCACGTCGCGCGATCCGTCCTCACTGTCGACGGTGCGGCCGCCGGCATATCCCAGCGTTCCCGGCCAGCTCGGCACGCACCTGCAGGAGCTACAGAGGCAGGTGCAGCCGTGAGGCGCCTGGTGCTCGTGCTGCTGACCGTGGCAGCCGTCGGTGCGTCAGGTTGCTCGAGCGGTAAATCGAATCCGGCCCTTTCCGACACGGCGGCGCGCCAACTGCAGGCCGACGTACTTGCCGTGACCACGAGCGCGGCCGCGCACGACTGGACGGTCGCCCGCAGCGCGCTGACCAAGCTGCGCACCGATCTGGCCAACGCGCAGTCCGCAGGCACAGTGAGCGCGTCGCGCGCTGCCTCGATCGAAGCGTCCGTGGCGACCGTCAGTGCCGACCTCACCGCCGCGCAGAGCGCAACCGCTACGCCGACCCAGCCAGCGAGCAAGACAACGAATACCTCGCCGGCGCCGAGGCACACCAAGACCAAGAAGGGCGACGGCGGCGACTGAGGCCCCACGGTCAGGGGCTCGCCGCCGGCGAGCTGATGACGATCGTCGTCGTGATCGTGACGGGCACTCGGCGGATCGTGGGGCGCTTGGCCTCAGGGATCAGCTGCGCGCCCACCAGGATGACGATCAGCAGGACGACCGCGGCGAACACTGCGATCGCGAGTCCCTTCGGGATTCCCGGATCATCGTCGCTGGCCGGCACGGTGGTCACTTTATGCGGTGGGCATGGAACTGCAGTCATGGGCCGCGACCGGATGAGCACCTAGGCATCGACGCGGCGCTGCTCACGTACGGTTGATCGATGGACGAGGCGGCAGGATCGTCCCCGCCAACCCAGGCGCGGCGCAGACGACGCGCGGGTCGGATCAGCGGCTTTCGGGCCCGGGTGCGTGCTCTGCCCGGAGGCGCCCTCGCCTGGCGAGTGGTGATCACCCTGCTCGGGTCGGCGATCATCGCTGCGGGCGTCGTGTTGCTGCCATTGCCAGGACCGGGCTGGCTGATCATCTTCGGCGGCCTGGGGCTGCTCGCCACCGAGTACGAGTGGGCCTCGCGACTGCTCGGCCGCGCCCGCGGCTTCGTCGGTGGTTGGACCGAATGGACGTCGCGTC
>JBDTXT010000234.1:0-4946 GCA_040006035.1 Pseudonocardiales bacterium
GGCGTCGGCGAGGCGGAGGGCACCTCGGTCAACGTCGCCCTGCCGCCCGGCACCGACGACGCCGGCTGGCTGCGCGCGTTCAACGCCGTCGTCCCAGGCGCCGTCCGGGCCTTTGGCCCTGATGTACTGGTGACCCAGGACGGCTGCGACACACACCATGAGGACCCGCTCGCCAACCTCGAACTGTCGGTCGACGGGCAGCGCACCGCGATCGCCGCGCTGCACAAACTCGCGCACGACGCTGCGCACGGCAGATGGGTCGCCCTCGGGGGTGGCGGGTACGGCGTGATCCGTTGCGTCCCTCGTACCTGGACACACCTGCTGGCCGAGGCGTCCGGCGAACCAGTTGCACCCGAGACCGAGATCCCGACGGCCTGGACCGAGCACCTGCACCGCCGCGGTGTGCGGGCCGAGCCGCCCCGCACGATGGGTGAGGGCAAGAACCCGCAGGCGCGCCCCTGGGCGCCGGGTGGCGACAGCTGGCTGGACCGCTCGATCGGCGCCACCCGCCGCGCGGCGTTCCCGCTGCTGGGGCTCGACCCGGACGATCCGCGTGATTGATCCGGCGCCCGGGTCCGAACCGCCGCACTGGGAAGCCGACGTGGTGGCCGCGGATGGCGGCACCGTGCACCTGCGCCCTATCCGGCCGTCCGACGCCGAGGCCCTCGTCGAGTTCCACCGTGGCCTGTCCGACCGCACCCGCTACTTGCGCTACTTCTCCGCCTACCCGCGGATCCCCGAGCGCGACCTGCACCGCTTCACCAACGTCGATCACCATGACCGGGTGGCGCTGATCGCCCAGCTGGGCGGCGAGATCATCGCGGTCGGGCGCTATGAACGCACACCTGGCACCGACGAGGCCGAGGTCGCGTTCGTGGTCGCCGACCAGCACCAGGGCCGCGGGATCGGTTCGGTGCTGCTCGAGCACCTCGCGGCGGCCGCCCGCGAGATCGGGCTCAAACGTTTCCAGGCGATCGTGCTGGCCGAGAACACCGGGATGATCCGGGTGTTCCGAGACGCCGGGTACGAGACGACCCGCCAATTGGACTACGGCGAGGTGACACTCGAATTCAGTGTCGACGAGACCGCCGTGACCGAGGCGGTGATGCGCGAGCGCGAGCAGCACGCGGAGGCCCGTTCCATCCAGCGGGTGCTTTTCCCCCGGTCGGTCGCCGTGGTCGGGGCGAGCAACGACGAGGGCAAGATCGGCAACGCGGTGTTCGGCAATCTGCAACGGATGAGCTTCACCGGCCCGGTGTACCCCGTGAACCCCGACGCCGCCGAAGTCGGCGGCGTGCCCGCCTACCCGTCTGTGCTCGACCTGCCGGACGACGTCGACCTCGCAGTGATCGCGGTGCCGGCCGCGTCGGTGCCCGGGGTCGTCGAGCACTGCGCAGCGCACGGCGTACGCGGCCTGGTCGTCATCTCCGGCGGGTTCGGCGAGAGCGGCGACGAGGCCGAGCGCCGCGCGGGACGACAGGCCCAGCGCGAACTGGTCACCGCCGCCCGCGCGAACGGTATGCGCGTCATCGGACCGAACTGCCTCGGCGTGGTCAACACCGACCCACAGGTCCGACTCAACGCCTCGCTCGCGCCGCTGCCTCCGTTGGCCGGCCGGGCCGGGTTCTTCTGCCAGTCCGGAGCGCTGGGTGTCGCGGTGCTGGGCGAGGCCGCCCGCCGTGGCCTCGGTGTGTCGACGTTCGTCTCCGCGGGCAACCGGGCCGATGTGTCCGGCAACGACCTGCTGCAGTACTGGGAGACCGACGAGTCCACCGACATCGCGCTGCTTTACCTCGAGAGTTTCGGCAACCCGCGCAAGTTCGCCCGGCTGGCGCGGCGGCTCGGGCGCACCAAGCCGATCGTCGCGGTGAAGAGCGGGCCCGGCCCGGTCGTGGCAGGGCTGGCGAACACCTCCGTCGATGTCCCGGACACCAGCGTGCGGGCCCTGTTCGAGGCCTCTGGGGTGATCCGGGTCGATACCCTCGGCGACCTGTTCGACGTCGCGCTGCTGCTGACGAGCCAGCCGTTGCCGCTCGGGGATCGGGTTGCGGTGGTGGGCAACTCGACCGCGCTCGCCGTACTCGTCACCAATGCGCTCGCCGCCGAGGGACTGGTGCTGGCCCAGGTGGCCGATGTGGGGGTGGCTGCCACGCCTGCCGTCTTCGAGCAGGCGCTGGCGGCGGCGGTGGCCGACTCCGACGTCGATGCGGTGGTGGTCGTCTTCGTCCCGCCGCTGCAGCGCACGTCGAGCGAGCAGGTCGCGCTGGCGGTTCGGACGGCGGCGGCGGCGAGTGACAAACCGGTGCTGTCGACGTTCCTCGGCTTCGATGGCGTGCCGGGGGCGCTGGCGGCCGTGGGCGAATCCTCACCCGCGCCGGGCTCGGTGCCGTCCTACCCCTCGCCTGAGCGGGCCGTGCGTGCGCTGGCCCGGGCGGCGCGCTATGCCGCCTGGCGTAGGCGAGCGCCCAGCCCGGTCCCCGAGGTGGTGGGGGCTGACCTCGACGCAGCCCACGACCTGATCACGGCGGTGTTCGCCGACGTGCCGGACGGGCGGGTACTCAGCGATCCCGAGGCTGCTCGGCTGCTGTCCTGCGTCGGCATCAGTCTCACTCCGGACGCCGCACCCGGGGTCGAGGTCGTCCTCAGCGTGCACGACGACCACTCCTTCGGCGCGCTGGTGTCCTTCGGGGTCGGTGGCGTGGCGACGGATCTGCTCGGCGACCGCGCGTACGCCGCCGTGCCGCTGAGCGCCGCGGATGCTGTGGAGTTGATCGCCGCCCCGCGGGCCGCGCCGCTGCTGAGGGGTTATGCGGGCGCGCCGCAGGCCGACCTGACGGCGCTGGCCGACCTGGCCCTGCGGCTCTCGACGCTCGGTGACGCCCTACCCGAACTGGCCGAGTGCACCCTGCGGGCGCTCGCGGCGCCGGACGGCGCGCGGGTCGTTTCTGCCGACGTCCGCACCGCTCCGCCGACCGCGCGCGGCGACACGGGACCACGGAGGCTGCGCGGGCTCTAATCCGGCCCGCGATGATCTCGGTCGGATCTGCGAGATTGCGCAGATTCCGCCGAGATCATCGCGAATGTTGTCGGTTCAGGACTGGACCGGCGATCCGGTGACCTTGCCGGGCGGGGGCAGGCTGATCGGAGAGTTGGCGGGATTGCTGTTGATGCCGTCGTTGATCAGCTGCACGATGTTCGACGGCGGCGTCCAGTTGAATCGCAGCGCGGTGCCGTTGGTCACCCGGCTGGGGCAATTCAGTGTCGCGACGACCGGCTCGAGCTGTGCCCTGTCCTTGGTCACGCCGATGATTACCAGTGTGCCGCGCTCAGTCGGGGCCGGGAGCCCAGGACACTTGATCGACGTGTTGATCGTCTTGGCCGAGTCCTCCAGGCTCTTGACCAAGCCACTCGCGGTGTCGCCAATGAGCACCGTCGAGGCGCTCGAGGTGGTGGCTACGTAGAAGCAGACCTTCACCGATTCGACCGGCTCGGCGAACAGCGAGCCCCGGGCGCCGAACTGGCCGCTGCCCCCGCCGCCGGGCAGTGCGAGGCGCGGTGGGGTAGCCGGGCAAGGGACGGCCGCGGCGTTGGCCACCGGTCCGCTCGCAGGCACGCCCGGCGGCGCGCCGGCCGCCGAGTTGCGTGACGCGACCTGGCCGCCGCCGGCGCCGTCGTATGCGTTCGACGCCGCCGCGCCCTTGTTGGCGCCGCCCGAATGCTGGCCGCCGCTGCCCCCGCTCAGGGCGACGCTGCCGAGCACGCCGATGCCGCCGACCACCGCGACGGCCGCGGCCATCGAGGCGTAGCGCACGCGCCGATCGTGGCGGGCTTGCTCCATGCCGCGGGCACGGGCGATGACGGTGTCCGGATTAACGCCTGCGCCCTCGCCGTCACGCAGGGCGGAGCGCAGTTGGAATTCGTTCGGGCTCACGGTTGGCCTCCCATCGAGGCGGCGGCTTCAACACGCAACCGGGCCAGTGCCCGTGCGCAGGTGCTCTTGACGGTGCCTACAGGCATGCCCAGTGCTGCCGCTGTCTCTTGTTCGGATTGGTCGCAGTAATAGCGCAACACGACGACGGCGCGCTCTTTGGGGTTCAGCTCGCCGAGCAGCCTGCGCAGTTCGTCTCGTTCGTCGGAGGCGGCCAGGCCGTCGGCGCGGCCGGGCTCGTCGGGCAGGATCTCGGTGGGGCGCTCGCCCCACCACTTGCGGCGGGTCGAGTCGATGTGACCGGTTACCAGGGCTTTGCGGGCGTAGGCCAGCGGTGCGTCGATGCGGTCCCACTTCAGATAGACCTTGGTCAGCGCTCCCTGGACGAGATCCTCGCCGCGGTGGTGATCCCCGGTGAGCAGGCGGGCGGCATGGAGCAGCGTGGCGCCGTTCGTCTCGACGAACATGCGGAAGCCGGCCTCGTCGCGCATTGCTCACCTCACCGTCTGATCTGGCGGCGTTCCACCTGGGTAGACGTCGTTGGTCACGCAGAAAGTTCTAGCCACATCCGCTGGTGCGGAATCAGATGCCGTTCGTCGGTGACGATGCCACCGTGGGCGCGGAACCCATGGGCGCGATAGAACGCTACGGCGGGTTCGCGGGCATTGCACCACAGCAGGGGCGCACCCTGCTCCTTCGTGTATTCGACGGCGGCCTCGAGCACGGCGCCGCCGATCCCGCGCCCGCGGTGCCCGTCAGCGGTCGCCATCTGGCGCAGGTGCCACGCGCCGGCCCGCTCGGGCAGCCACGGGCACGGGTCCAGGTACACGAAACAGGTGCCGAGCACGGTGCCGTCGTCCTCGACGGCGGCCAGGTGCACCCCGCCGCTCAGCTCGTCGCCGGGCATCGGCGCACCCGGCGGCAGGTGTGGCCGCAGCACTGCGCGCCGCAGTTCGCGGGTACGTCCCTCGCCGACGACCTGCACTTTCACGCCCGCATCACCCGCCGAGGTTATCGA
>JBDTXT010000235.1:0-4931 GCA_040006035.1 Pseudonocardiales bacterium
GCAGGGTGCGCTCGCCGACCTTCATCGTGACGTCCTCGACGTCGTAGACGCTGCGCCCGAGGCGGCGCTGAGCCAGGGAGCGCAGCTCGACCGACGAGCGCGGCTCGGGCACATCGGCGATCAACGCCTCGGCGGCTTCGATGCGGAACTTTGGCTTGGTGGTGCGGGCCGGCGGTCCGCGGCGCAGCCAGGCCAGCTCCTTGCGCAGCAGGTTCTGCCGCCGCCCCTCGGCCGTGTCGGATTGCTTGATCCGCTCGGCCCGGGCCAGCACGTAGGCGGCGTAACCGCCCTGGTACTGCAGCACCGACGCGCCGGTCACCTCCCAGGTGCTCGTACACACCGCATCGAGGAACCAGCGATCGTGGGTGACGACGAGCAGCGCGCCGCGCCGCGCCACCAGGTAGGACGCCAGCCAGGTGATGCCTTCGACGTCGAGGTGGTTGGTCGGCTCGTCCAGGACGAGCAGTTCGGTCTGCTGCACCAGCGCCCGGGCCAGGGCGACGCGTCGCCGCTCGCCACCGGAGAGCCGCGCCACGTCGGCGTCGAGCCCGACCGCCGCCAGCCCCAGGCCGCCGAGCACCTCGCGCACCGCTGCGTCGCCGGCCCACTCGTGTTCGGCCCCGTCGCCGACTACGACGGAACGCACGCTGGAGCCCGCCGGCAGGTGGCCGCGCTGCTCGACGGTCGCGACCTGCACGCCGCCGGTGCGCGTTACCCGACCGCTGTCGGGTGGCTCGGCGCCGGTGATCATCCGCAGCAGCGTGGTCTTGCCGCCCCCGTTGCGCCCGACGACGCCGATGCGGTCGCCGTCGGTGATCCCGAGCGATACCCCGTCGAGAACGGTCGTCGTGCCATAGGCCTTGGTGATCGTCTCGACGTTGACGAGGTTGGCCATCAAGCCACCACGCGTGCGCCGGGCACCGGCCCACTGGCGACCCTGGTCGTCCGGCAGACATCCTCGGCCGCAATGGAGGCGGCGAGCCGGTTCGCGGCGCGTGCGTCAGCGCACAGGAACGCGACGGTCGGCCCGGAACCGCAGACGATGCCCGCGATCGCGCCCAGGTCCGTCCCCGCGGCGAGCGTGCGGCGAAGCGCCGGAGCCAGCGCGATCGCGGCCGGCTGCAGGTCGTTCACGAGGGCTGCCCCCAGCCGTGGCGCGTCCCCGGCGCGCAGCGCGTCGAGCAAGGCCTCTGGCTTGCCGGCGGGTTCTACTGCCTCACCAGCGGCGCGCTGCCGGTCCAGCTCGCGATAGGCGTCCGCGGCCGAGATCCCGAACGCCGCCAGCGCCAGCACCCAGTGGAATTCGCCGGTCGTGAGCGCCGGCGTGAGCACCTCGCCCCGTCCGGTCCCAAGAGCCGTTCCGCCGAGCAGCGGGAATGACACGTCGCTGCCGAGCTGCGCGGCGAGGTCGAGCAGTTCGGCCTTGGTCGACCGGGTGCGCCACAGCGCCGCGCAGGCAACGAGAGTCGCGGCCGCATCGGCCGAGCCGCCGGCCATGCCACCGGCCACCGGGATCGCCTTGGTGATCTCGAGCAGGACGTCAGCCGGCACGTCTGCGTACTCGGCCAGCTGCGTGGCGGCTCGCCACGCGATGTTCTCCGGGCCGGACGGCAACGTCGAAGCGCCCTCGCCGGACATCTGCACGGCCAGGCCGACGGCCGGGCGGGCCGTCACCTCGTCGGCCAGGTCGATCGCCTGGAACACCGTCACCAATTCGTGGAAGCCGTCGTCGCGCAACGCCCCCACACCGAGATGCAGGTTGACCTTCGCCGGTACCCGCACGCGAACAGCGGGCGCGAAATCGACGGATGACATTGGCCCCATGCTACGGACGCCGCCGTGCCGGGTCGGCCCGCGGTCACGCCGCTGGCGAAAACGCTTAGGCCGCTGTCGGAGGCTGCACCTAGGGTGGGCCGCTGTTGCACAAGTCAGGCAAAAACCCGGAGGCAAGCATGGTGGACGTGATCCGGGCGACCGGGCTCGTCAAGAAATACGGCGAGATACGGGCGCTCGACGGGCTCGATCTGGCGGTACCCGAGGGCACCGTGCTGGGTGTGCTGGGCCCGAACGGCGCCGGCAAGACGACTGCGGTCCGCATCCTGGCCACCCTGCTGCAGCCCGACGGCGGCTCGGCCGAGGTGGCCGGCTTCGACGTCGTGCGCCAGCCCGGCAAGGTGCGTGAACAGATCGGGCTGTCCGGCCAGTACGCCGCAGTCGATGAATACCTGACCGGCTTCGAGAACCTCGACATGGTCGGCCGCCTCTACGGAATGGGCCGCCGCCGATCACGCGAACGGGCCCGTGAGCTGCTCGAGCGCTTCACCCTCGCCGATGCCGCCGACCGCCCGGTCAAGACCTACTCCGGCGGCATGCGCCGCCGCCTCGACCTTGCGGGGGCGCTCGTGGCCCAGCCGCCGGTGCTGTTCCTCGACGAGCCGACGACCGGCCTCGACCCGCGTAGCCGCACTGACATGTGGGAGGTCATCGTCGAACTGGTCAAGGCCGGCGCCACGCTGCTGCTCACCACCCAGTACCTCGAAGAGGCCGATCGGCTGGCCGACGACATCCTGGTCATCGACCACGGTCGCGAGATCGCCCACGGCACGGCCGACGAGCTGAAGGCGCAGGTCGGTGGCGAGCGCGTCGAGATCGTCGTCGGCACGCGTGCCGACGTCGACGTGGCCAAGAGCGTGCTGGCCGTGCTGGCCGACGGTGACGTGGTCGTCGATGAGCACACCCGGCGTCTCACCGCTCCTGTCAAAGGCGGCGCCGGAGTGTTGATGGAGACCCTGCGACGCCTGGACGCCGAAGACATCGCGGTGCTCGATGTCGCGCTGCGCCGCCCGACGCTCGACGACGTCTTCCTCACCCTCACCGGCCATGCGGCCGAGGTCGAGGTCGAGGCCGAGGCCGACACCAAGAAGAAGGGCCGAGGCAAAGAGAAGAAGGCCGCGCCCGCCGAGCTCGAGGAGACCACCGCGCGATGAGTGTCATGACGCTTCAGAAGACGTTGGGCGACGGCGCGGTCCTGGCCAAGCGCAATCTGATCAAGATCAAGCGGGTCCCCGACCTGCTCGTGTTCTCGACCATGTCACCGATCATGTTCATCCTGCTGTTCGCTTACGTGTTCGGCAGCGCGATCAACGTCCCTGGCATCGGCTACCGCGAGTTCCTGATCCCGGGCATCTTCGCCCAGACGGTCATCTTCGGTGCCACCATCACCGGGGCGGGCCTGGCCGACGACATCCAGAAGGGCATCATCGACCGGTTCCGGTCGCTGCCGATGTCACGCTCGGCGGTACTCGTCGGGCGCACGACCAGCGACGTCCTCAACAATGTCCTGGTCATCGTGATCATGTCGCTGACCGGCCTAGCGGTCGGCTGGCGGATCCGCTCGTCGTTCCTCGAGGCGGCCGGCGGCTTCCTGCTGCTGCTGCTGTTCGCCTACGCGATCTCATGGATCATGGCGTGGGTCGGGCTCATCGTGCCGAGCCCCGAGGTCGTCAACAACGCCTCGTTCATGATCATTTTCCCGTTGACGTTCGTGGCGAACACTTTCGTCCCGACTAACAACTTTCCCAGCGGGCTGCGCACGATCGCGAACTGGAACCCGGTGTCGTCGGTGACGCAGGCCGCCCGCCAGTTGTTCGGCAACACCAGCGACAAGGCCCCGGCCCCCAAGGACTGGTCACTGCAGCACCCGGTGATCTACACCTTGATCTGGGTCGTGCTGCTGCTCGCCGTTTTCATTCCGCTCTCAGTCCGTCAGTACAAGCGCTCCGCCAGCCGTTAGCCCAAACCCCTTATGGCTGGCGCAGCCAGCCGATAGCCGAAACCCCAACGGTTTTCGATGGTGACCCCAATGGCTTGAACCGTGACGAGCACGCGATGAGCGCTCGCGCGAAGAGGCCCCGCCGCCGCGACGCGGTCGCGCCGAAGGCGCGAATGGCGCGAGGATCTCCCGCGAGCTAGCGAGTGGGGGAGAGCGAGCGACACCCGGCGGAATGAGCACGGTAGGCTGGACGGGTTGCCCCGGCGAGGGATTCGCTTGCACCTCGAGCCTCCGTCATCGACGCGGTGTCGTTCGTCGACGCGCGTCCCGCGTCCGAGACACCGCATTCATCAGTCAGTGAAGTCAGAGGAGTAGTGCAGTGGCCGAGGTCCGTTTGTCCGCCGAGTTGCGCACCGAGTTTGGCAAGGGTGGCGCCCGGCGCACCCGCCGGGCCGGCAAGATCCCGGCCGTCATCTACGGCCACGGCGCCGACCCGCGCCACGTGTCGCTGCCCGACCGCGAGTTCGCGAACGCGATCCGCCACGGGGGCCACAACGTCCTGATCACCCTCGACATCGAGGGCGACGAGCAGCTCGTCATCCCGAAGGCCATCCAGCGTCACGCCATCAAGAACCAATACGAGCACGTCGACCTGGTGACCGTGCGCCGCGGCGAGAAGATCACCATCGACGTGCCGCTGTCGGTCCTCGGTGAGGTCATCGTCGAGGGCATGCTCGCGCAGGAGCGCACATCGGTGAGTATCGAAGCCGAAGCCACCCACCTGCCGAACCAGATCGAGGTCAGCATCGAGGGTCTCGCCATCGGCACCCAGATCACGGCCGGCGACCTGACGCTGCCGGCCGGGTCCGTCCTCGCGGGCGATCCGCACCAGGTGCTGCTCATCATCCAGGAGGCGCCGACCGCCGAGCAGATCGAGGCCGAGATGGCAGAGGCCGCCGAGGAGCTGGGCATCGTCGAGGACCAGCCGGACGAGGTCGAAGGCGAGCAGGCAGACGAGCCGCCTTCCGACGAGGCCGAGCGCTCCGAGTAGTCCCGCTGTACTGCTGACGGCCCGGGGATCACTTGTGGGCGACGACAGATATCTGATCGTCGGCCTGGGGAACCCCGGGCCGCGCTATGCCGGCACCCGGCACAACGC
>JBDTXT010000236.1:0-4910 GCA_040006035.1 Pseudonocardiales bacterium
GCTCGGCTCGCGCGACGAGTTGCTCCGCGTGATCGAGCGCAGCCTCGACAGCGACATCCACGTCCGCGGCAACGAGATCACCATCACCGGCCCGCCTGCCGACAACGCGATCGCCGTCCGCCTCTTCGAAGAACTCCTCGAACTGGTGAAGGCCGGACAGAACCTCACCCCAGACGCGGTCAGCCGTGCCCTCAGCATCCTCACCGCTGACACCGGCGAGCGCCCGGCCGAGGTGCTGAGCCTGAACATCCTGTCCCGGCGCGGCAAGAACATCCGGCCCAAGACGCTGAATCAGAAGCGCTACGTCGACGCCATCGACAAGCACACCGTGGTCTTCGGCATTGGCCCGGCCGGCACCGGCAAGACCTATCTCGCGGTGGCCAAGGCGGTCCAGGCGCTGCAGGCCAAGCAGGTCACCCGGATCATCCTGACCCGCCCTGCCGTCGAGGCGGGCGAGCGACTGGGCTTTCTGCCCGGGACGCTCTACGACAAGATCGATCCCTACCTGCGCCCGCTCATCGACGCCCTGCACGACATGCTCGACCCCGAGTCGATCCCGCGGCTGACCGCAGCCGGCACCATCGAGGTCGCCCCACTGGCCTACATGCGCGGGCGCACGCTCAACGATGCATTCATCATTCTCGACGAGGCGCAGAACACCACCGCCGAGCAGATGAAGATGTTCCTCACCCGCCTGGGCTTCGGCTCGCGGATGGTCGTCACCGGCGACGTCACCCAGATCGACCTGCCCGGCGGCACCCGCAGCGGCCTGAAGGTCGTCCGCGAGATCCTCGGCGACATCGATGACGTGCATTTCGCCAACCTGAGCAGCGCCGATGTCGTCCGCCACCGCCTGGTCGGCGAGATCGTCGACGCCTACGAGCGCTGGGACGCCACCGAAGCGGCCCCAGAGCAACACCGCTCCAAGCCCCGGCGCTGAGCCGCATGTCGATAGAAGTGAACAACGAGTCCGGGGTGGCTGTTGACGAACTCGGGCTGACGAGACTCGGCCGCTTCGTGCTCGATGCCATGAAGATCAACCCACTGGCCGAGCTGTCTGTGGTGCTGCTCGATGCGCCCGCGATGGCGGCGCTGCATCTGCAGTGGATGGACCTGCCCGGCCCGACCGATGTGATGGCCTTCCCGATGGACGGCGCCGACGGCCCGATGGATCGCCTCGACCCGTCCGCGCCGCCGGGCACCGACGAAGACCCTGGTGCGGCCATGCTCGGCGACGTGGTCCTCTGCCCGTCGGTGGCAGCTGAGCAGGCCGTCGCCGCCGGACATTCCACCGAGGCCGAGCTGCATTTGCTCTGCACGCACGGGATCCTGCACCTGCTCGGATTCGACCACGGCGACGCCGACGAGGAGCGCGAGATGTTCGCCCTGCAGGCTCGCATCCTGGCTGGCTGGGAGGAGGCCAGCGGCTGCGGGCCAATACACGTCCCACTGGCCGGCACCGGCGCGGAGATCCGCGACGCCGCGGGCGGCCGCCATGGCTGACTCCAGCCATCCGGGACCGGCTGGAGCCCGCCGGTGACGAGCGCTGATGCGATCGCGCTGATCGTCGCGATCTGCCTGGTGCCGCTGGGTGGATTGCTGGCCTGCGTCGACTCCGCGCTGGGCCGGGTGTCGGTGGCGCGGGTCGAGGAGTTCCTGCGCGAGAGCCGTCCGGGCGCCCGTGCCCTGAGCGCGATCGTCGCCGACCGGGCCCGCTACACGAACCTGATGCTGATGCTGCGGATGTCCTGCGAGCTGACGGCGACCGTGCTTGTCTTGCTCGTCGCCCGATCCGAGCTCGGCACCCGCTGGTGGGTCCCCGTCGGAACCGTCGCCTTGATGGTCGCCGTCTGCTACGCCGTGATCGGCGTCGGCCCGCGCACGCTCGGTCGCCAACATCCGAACCAGGTCGCCCTGGCCGGGGCAGGTGCGGTTTGGCTACTGGGCCGGACCTTCGGCCCGCTCGCCTCCCTGCTGACTCTGCTGGGCAATGCGATCACCCCCGGGCGCGGTTTCCGCGACGGACCGTTCTCCTCCGAGGTCGAACTGCGCGAGCTGGTCGACATGGCTGAGCAACGTGGCGTCGTCGAGCACGGCGAGCGGGAGATGATCCAGTCCGTTTTCGAACTCGGCGACACGATCGCCCGCGAGGTCATGGTGCCCCGCACCGAGGTGGTGTGGATCGAGCGCACCAAGAGCGTCCCGCAGGCGCTCGCGCTGGCGCTGCGCAGCGGGTTCTCGCGGATACCGGTCGTGGGTGAGAACGCCGACGATGTGGTCGGCGTCGCCTACCTCAAGGACCTCGCCCGGCGCGCCCAGGACACCGAAGGTGCCCGGAGCACCCGCGTCGAGGAAGTGATGCGGGCGGCTACCTGCGTGCCCGAGTCCAAACCGGTCGACGAGTTGCTGCGCGAGATGCAGGTGCACCGCACCCATATCGCGATCGTCATCGACGAGTACGGCGGGACGGCCGGCCTGGTCACCATCGAGGACATCCTCGAAGAGATCGTCGGCGAGATCACCGACGAGTACGACAACGAGCGCCCGCCCGTCGAGCGGATCGACAGCGACACAGTGCGGGTCACGGCCCGCTTGGCAGTCGAGGAACTCTCTGATCTGTTCGGGGTGACGGTGCCCGACCGTGACGACGTCGAGACCGTGGGCGGCCTGCTCGCCGAGTCACTAGGACGAGTGCCGATCCCGGGCGCACGGACGTCGGCCTACGGCCTGGAACTGATCGCCGAGAGCGCTGGCGGCCGCCGCAATCGCATCGATACCGTGCTGGTCCGCCGGCTCCACGAGGACGACGAGGACGCGCGCACGGCCCGCGCCGAGGAGACCGAGAACGCGTGAGCGAGGTGCTGGATCCCGAGGACGCCAAGCTGGTCACCCTGGCCCGCTCGGCGCGGGCCCGCACCGGCGCGTCGCAGGGTGCGGCGGTCCGCGACGGCGATGGCCGCACGTACGTCGCGGCGAGCGTCGCGCTGCCCTCGCTGACCCTGTCGGCGTTGCAGGTCGCGGTAGCGCTGGCGGTGTCCTCCGGTGCCCAGGGTCTCGAGGCAGCTGTCGTACTCGGTGACGAACATGCCGACCCAGCCGGGGTGGCCGCAGTACGCGACATAGCGCCGTTGGCGCATATTTATCTGGCCGATCTGGCCGGCGAGGTCAATGAACTGCACAGCTAGCGGTGACGTTATCCGGCCTGAAGCAGTCCCGGGAGCGCGTCGATGACGATCTGCCAGTCCGGTGCTGACGGGTCGATGAGGGTGAAGTGGTCGCCGGTGGTCTCGTGCACCGTCGCGGTGGCGCCGGCCTTCTTCGCCGCGGTGACATACGCCGTGCTCTGCGCGAACGGCACGTTGCGATCAGAGCGCGAGTGCACGCACAGCACCGGTGCGCTCAGGGGCACCTGCTGGATCGGATCGGCGACGGCGTAGCGCTGCGGTGCCTGCGCGGGCATGCCGCCCAAAAAGTCCGGCACGGCCGTCCCGCCGACGCCGGTGGCCGCGGCCGTGGCCAGATCGAGCACGCCGGCCTGGGCCACTACCGCCGTCACCGCGACGCGCGGGTTGTGGCCCGGCGCGTCGGGCGCGAGGGCGGACCGTCCCGCCGCCCAGACCGCCAGATGGCCGCCGGCCGAATGCCCGACCGCTACGACGTGAGACGTGTCGACGTCGAGCGTGGCGAGCAGGTCGATGCCCGCGGCGACGTCGGCCAGGGTGTGGGGCCACCCGCCGCCGTTGCCGACGCGCCGGTACTCCAGATTCCAGGCGGCGTAACCGCGTCGGGCCAGGTCCGCGGCCAGCGGCGCGCCAAGCGACAGGTCGTAGGCCGACTGCCAGAAGCCGCCGTGGATGACGACCACGGTGCCGCGGTGGCCTGGCTGGTTGGGGCGGTAGAGCTCCCCGAACTGGGACGCGTCGCTGCCGTAAGCGTGCCGGGTGGCTGCGGACGGGGTCACCCGGGCAGTGTGCCGGGTCTGCCGGGTACGGGGCGAGCAGCCGGCCAGCCCCGCCGCACCCGCCACACCGACAAGGAGTTGCCGGCGGGTGAGGGTCATATCCCTCCTTCGCGCAGATCGGCCCGACTGGATCTGTGAAACGTGACAGATCGGCGCCGAACTGCTGGCCGGAAATTGCAGTCAGTTCGGGGTGGGAGGATGGGGGTCATGACTTTCCGCTCCGGCTTCGCCGCATTCGTCGGGCGTCCGAACGCCGGAAAGTCCACGCTGACCAACGCGCTCGTCGGGTCGAAGATTGTGATCACCAGCGCCAAACCGCAGACCACCCGGCACGCTGTGCGCGGCATCGTGACGCGCGATGACGCCCAGCTGATCCTCGTCGACACTCCGGGCCTGCACCGCCCGCGCACCCTGCTGGGTCAGCGCCTCAACGATGTCGTGCGTGCGACGCTCAGCGAGGTCGACGTCATCGGGTTCTGCGTGCCGGCAGATGAGAAGATCGGCCCGGGCGACCGCTTCATCGCGGCCGAACTGGCGTTGCTGCACGCGCCGGTCGTCGGCATCGTGACGAAGACCGACACGGCCAGGCGCCAACAGATCGCAGCCCAGCTGCTCGCACTGAACGGCCTCGGGGACTTCGCCGACATCGTGCCGGTCTCGGCCGTCGCCGGCGACCAGGTCGACGTCCTCGCCGACGTGCTGGTCACCCACCTGCCCGAGGGGCCGCTGCTCTATCCGAGCGACGTCACGACCGACAACGACACCGAGACCCGCATCGCCGAGCTGATCCGCGAGGCGTCGCTCGAGGGGGTGCGCGACGAGCTGCCGCACTCGATCGCGGTCACCGTCGAGGAGATGCGCCCGCGTGCAGCCCGTCCCGACATCCTCGAGATCTACGCGACCATTCACCTCGAGCGCGATAGCCAGAAGGGCATCGTGATCGGCCACC
>JBDTXT010000237.1:0-4893 GCA_040006035.1 Pseudonocardiales bacterium
AGACCATGTCCAAGCTGCGCCACCCGTCGCGGTCTCAGGTGCTGCGCGACTACCTAGACTGACGGGAGCCCGGCCATCCGGCTGTATCGCCCGTGTTTCGGGGGCTGTAGCGGCCTGACATGCCGAACGGTAGCCGCTACACCGCTGCTAGTCCAGATATCGCTAAGGTGTGGGCGTGTCCCAAGACCGGATCGAGCTGGCCGCGCTGCTCACATCCTGGGAGTTGGCGCTACGGGCTGAACGCAAGTCGCCCCAAACGGTCAAGACCTATGGCGACGGGGTGCGCCGCTTCCTCACCTGGGCCGACCGGCGCGATCGCCCACCCGACCTGGACCGGCCGACCCTGGCTCGGTTCGTCACCGCCCTGCTGGACGCCGGCGCCGAGCCGGCCACGGCCCGATCCAGGCAACTCGCGGTCCGCCGTTTCTCGGCCTGGTTGGCCGACGAGGGCGAGATCGAACGAGACGAACTGATCGGGGTCACCCCGCCGCGGCTGGACCAGAAGTTGGTCCACCCGCTAACCGAGCTGCAGATCAAGGCGCTCGTCGGCGCGTGCACCGGCCTGGACCAGTTGCGCGACCGCCGGGACGAGGCGCTGATCAGGTTCATGGTCGAGACGGGTGCCCGCGCCGGTGAAGTCGCTGCGCTGCTGCTGCCCGACGTCAACCTGCAAGCCGGTGTCGCGACTATCCGGCGCGGCAAAGGCGGCAGGGGCCGCTCGGTGCCGATCGGGCCGCAAACCGTCCGTGCGATCGACCGCTACCTGCGCGCCCGCCGAACGCACCGGCTCGCCCACACCGATGCGTTGTGGCTCGGCAACCGCGGCAAGGAGTTCAGTTACGACGGGTTACACAAGACGCTGGCGATGCGAGCCGCAAAGGCCGGCATCGTCGGCTTCCACCCGCACGTGCTCCGGCACAGCGCCGCAGATAGATGGTTAGCAGCGGGCGGCTCCGAGGGTGGCCTGATGACGGTCGCCGGCTGGAGCAGGTCGGACATGTTGCAGAGGTACACGCGGGCGCGAGCATCCGACCGGGCGGCTGCTGAAGCCCGCACACTGAACCTCGGCGACTTCTAGATCGTCAGTTCTCGGCGGTGACCACGGCACGGCCGGGCCAGCGCCTCGTCATACAACTTGTTGAGGCGTGCGATCGTCACAGTGACCGACCGACGCCCACGCCGATGTGTGCAGATGAAGCGGATACGGGTCGGCGGGTCGACGCCGATCTGATGCGGCGGCGGGCTGACATCTTCACACCACGCCGAACGGAGTTTCGGCCTCTCGTTTTCCGAGCGGCCGGCAGCACGCCCGAGCGGCATTCGCCGATCGTTCTCGCTCTCTGAACTCATTGACGCGCCGACCAGCAGGACCGGACCGAATGGGCCAACCGGCGGCCTGGCGCCAGGCGCTAGCTCGTTGATCTGACGGCCGCATTGGGCGCATCGCACGAGCACGTGCGCCCGGTCAACTTCCTGCACCCCCGGCGTGTCCACAAACCCAGTGTGGCAGCACATCGACTACGATGGTCGGCACAACATGCATGCGGGCCAGCGGATCCCGCCGGAACTCCGCTCTCGACCACCGCCAGCGCGGCTTGGTCTGGAGTGATCATGTCCGCAACACCCGACGTGCGCCACGCGGCGCAGATTCTCGGCCGTATCGGCGCGCACGAAAAATGGGCGAGATGCGTCGACCGACCGGCTGCCACCCAGGCGGCCCGTACCGCGTTCGACGCGAAGTTTCTAGCAGCTGCTGACGGCGACCCGGTTCGTGCCGGCCACTTGCGCTCAGCCCACTTTCAGCGGCTGTCGCTGAAGTCGGCGCAGGCCCGCCGGCGTGCCCACTCGGACGGTGCGGCGTGAGGCCACCGGACAGCGAGGGCCGGCCCGCGGGTAACGGACCGGCACCGAAAACGCTGAGCAGCAGCACCGATGTTACCCCCGTCTACACCGCGCCGGCCGATCCGACGTGGCTCCTGGACGCGGCGCTCGACTTGGCCGCGGCCGGCTGGCGCGTCTTCCCTTGTCGACCGTCCGGCCCGGCCGCGAAAGCACCGTTACTGCCAGCGCCAGGACACCATCTCGCCAGTACCGACACCGACCGAATCATCCAGTGGTGGACACAGTGGCCGACCGCGATGATCGGGGCGCCCGTCCCACTTGGGCTGCTCGCGCTCGACATCGACCCCCGCAACGGCGGCACGCTCGACGCTCTCGAAGATGTGCTCGGTCCGCTCCCCGAAACCAGCATGGTCCTGTCGGGGCGCGGCGATGGTGGCATGCACTTGTACTACCTGCGGCCACCCGGCGTGCTCGTATCAACCCGGCTGCCTGCCGGCGTCGACTTGAAGTTGAGCGGCTATTGCATCGTCCCGCCGTCGATCCACCCGGCCAGCGGGATGCCGTACACCTGGGGGGCGCGACGTTTGCGTACTTGCCGACCCGGGCGATCGAAGAGTTGCGCCCGGCCGTCCGACCAACGGTGATCAGGTCGACGCCGGGTGCAGGCGCAGCAGCGGCACTGATCCGGACCGTCCGCGAAGGCACCGACGGCAACCGTAACAACGTGTTGTTCTGGGCGGCACGGCGAGCCGTCGACGAGAACCTCGGCGAGCAGGTGCTCGACCTGATCGAGGATGCCGCGATCGCGACCGGCCTGCCACCAAGCGAAGTCACGCGAACGATCAACTCGGCCCGCACCCAGGCAGGTGCACGATGACCGCGCCCATCGTCCCCGACGCCGACCCGTTCCCATACCCGCCGACCCCACTGACCGGCACCCGGCCGCGCCTACCGTTCCCAGTCGACGCGCTCCCGACGGTGCTACAGAACGAAGTGATCGCGCTCGCCGAGGCCACCCAAACAGATCCGGCGATGGCCGCCACCACGGTCCTAACAGTGCTCGCCGCTGCGGTCGGCGGTCGATGCGAGATCGAAGTCCGACCCGGCTGGCGGGAAGGGTTGAACATATTCACGGCCACGGTCGCCGGACCCGGTGAACGCGAGAGTGCCGTACAGGCGGAGTTGACTCGCCCACTGCGCGATCAGGAAGCAGTCCTGGCCGAGGCGGGTGCCGCAATCCGCGGGCAGGCGCTCACGTTGGCGCATATCGCGGAGAAGGCCGCCGACCACGCTAAGGCCGCCGCGGCCCGCGCGGAAGGCCCAGAGAAGGATCGGCTCCAAGCTGATGCCGTCGCCGCTGGGCTGATGGCTGACAGCCTGAAAGTTCCGGCCGTGCCGCGGATCTTGGCCGACGACGTGACCGGGGAAGCGGCCGCGTCACTCCTCGCCGAACAGGGTGGGCGCATCGCGGTGATCTCTGCCGAAGGCGGCATCTTCGACGTCATCGCCGGTAGGTACAGCGGCAACGTGCCGCATATGGACGTTTGGTTGAAAGGGCACGCGGGTGATCCGCTGCGCGTCGACCGTAAGGGGCGTGAACCTGAATACATCCCTCGACCGGCGCTGACCGTAGGGCTGATGATCCAGGGCCACGTGCTCGCCACGATCGGGGGCAACGGTGTCTTCCGTGGCCGTGGTCTGCTTGCCAGGTTCCTGTATTGCCTGCCCGAATCGAAGGTCGGCTCACGGCGCGCGGGTGCCCCCGCTGTCCCGGACGACGTGACCGAGCAGTACGGGAAGCTGATCGCCGGCCTCGCCGCCGACTTCCAAGGCTGGACCGACCCGGCGATCCTCACCCTCGACGCGAAGGCCACCGCCGGGGTGATCATCTTCGAAGAGATGATCGAGCCGCAGCTCGCCGGGAACGGTGAGCTCGCCGGGATCGCCGACTGGGGCGCGAAGTGGCTCGGCACGATCATGCGCATCGCCGGACTACTGCACGTGGCCGAGCACGGCGAGCCGGGTCACAAGATCCCGGTCACGGTCAGCACCCTGACCCGCGCCGGGCTGATCGGGAACTTCCTCAAGTACCACGCGCTCGCTGCGTTCGACGAGATGCGCATCGAACGGGACGTGTCCGATGCTGTCTATCTGCTCGACCTGATCGGCAAGATGGGCGTCGACAGCGTTTCGAGACGCGACTTATTCACGGCCGCGTACAGGGGCAGGTTCGAGAAGGCGACCGACCTCGACGCGCCTATCGGGGTTCTTGTCGATCACGGGTGGCTAGCCCCGATCGAGAGACCAGACACGCCGGGGCCAGGACGCCCACCGTCACCCCGGTGGCACGTGTACGTCTCCGCAATATCCGCAGTATCCGCACAACCCCTTACCCAGCCCCATTCTGCGGATACTGCGGATATTGCGGAGACCTCACCAAGTTCATCCGGCCCCGCCTGGGCATCCGGTTTACCCAATCGAAGGGACGGCGACCGATGACGAGCCGACCGAGCCGACCCACCGTCCCGAGATGCCCAAGGTGCAAACGCCCTGGCGCGATGATCCCAGTCCGCGACGGCGTGAGATGCCAACGGTGCCGCGACCGCATGCCGTCCTATCTGAGGCAGCCACGGACAGCAGTAGCAGTACGGACCGCACGGTGACCAGCGTGCCGTACGCCCTCATCACCGCCCGCTGCCCACGACACGACTGGCCCATCGGGTGGGCCGGCATGGGCTGCGGAATGTGCAGGTGCGAACGCGACGACGAGCGACACCGTGCCGACACTGGCCCCCTACCTACCCACCCACCAGCACCCGCTAGCCCCGCAGCGGCGCGCTCAGAGCCGCCACCCGTAGGCGACAGCCACCACCCCGTGGCCCTGCCACCACACCGGGCGCACCTAGCCCACCCGGCACGCCGGCACCCACCCGGCAGTGCTGAAGGGACCGGCACGGCAGGACACCAAACAAGATCGTCAAACACCCCAACGGCCTTGACCCCGCAATCAAAAAAATCCACACACAGCAAACACATGGTCGGGACACAGCA
>JBDTXT010000238.1:0-4868 GCA_040006035.1 Pseudonocardiales bacterium
CAGGGCCTCAATGGCGTCGAGTTGCCCTTCGTCCAGTTCGAGTTCGCGGTAGCGGAACAGGCACTCCAGACCAAGGCGGCGGGCCTCGGCCAGCTCGCCGCGCCGCCCGGCCACCACGCCGAGATTGCCCACCGCGGCTGCCTCGCCGCGCACATCACCCGCGGTCCGGAAACGCTCGACAGCCTCGCGGAAACCTGCCTCGGCGTCATCCAGCCTGCCCATGCACCGCAGCACCGTGCCCATGTTGTTGGCCACGACGGCCAGGCCGCGCTCCTCACCCGCCAGCTCGGCCTGGGTTCGGGACTGCTGCACGTACTCGAGCGCTGCCTCGAAGTCGCGTTGGCCGGTCGCCGTCATGCACAGGCTGTTCCACGCCATGGCCAGGCCCTTGGGGTCGCCGTGCTGCCGCTGCAACTCCAACGCCTGCTCGCCCAGGTCGCGCGCCTCCGCCAAATCGCCGCTGTTGCGGGCCAGTGCCGCCGCGGCGCGCAGTGCCGCCCCGCGCTGGGCGGGTGAGGCGGATGCGGCGGCATCCAACGCCCGCTTGATCCAGAGCGTGCCTTCGCGCATCTGGCCCGACTCCCACCAGTACCACCACAGGGGTGTGGCGGTGGCCAGCGCTTGGTCGGGGACCGCGCCGTCGGTCAACGTCCACTCCAGCGCGGCCCGGAAGTTGTCGAGTTCGGTGCCGATGCGGTGCATCCACAACGCGTGATCGTCGCCGCCGAACTGCGGCGCACCTTCAATCAGGTCGCGGAACCAGGCGGCATGCCGTGCCCTTGCCGCCTCCGCTTCGCCGGATTCCTCGAGCCGGGCCGTGGCGTACTCGTGGATGGTCTTCAGCATCCGGAACCGACCGCTCGGGCCACCCGCGTCGGCCACGAGCATCGATCGGTCGACGAGCCTGGCCAGCGTGTCGAGCACCGCCGTCGGGGTGTCCTCCGGATCGGCCTCCGGATCCGCGCCCACCTGCTCCGCGGCCTCGAGGGAGAAGCCGCCGGCGAAGCTGGCCAGGCGGCGGAACAGGATCTTCTCGTCCTTCTCGAGCAGGTGGTGACTCCAGTCGATAGTGGCACGCATCGTGGCATGGCGATCCGCCGGTGTCCGGGCGCTGCTCGCCAGCAGATCGAGCTGATGATCCAGACGCTGCTCGATGTCACTCAGTGAGAGAATCCGCAGCCGGGCCGCGGCGAGCTCTATCGCGAGGGGGAGTCCGTCCAGGTGTCGGCAGATGGCCAGGGCCGACTCGACGCTGGTCTCGTCGATGCGGAAGCTGGCGCGGGCGGCGGCTCCGCGCGCGGCCAGCAGCCGCAACGCATCGCAGCGCATCGCGCGCTCGTAGGGCTCGCCCGCCTCGGGCAGTTGCAGTCCGGCGACGGGCACGACCGTCTCGCCGTCGATCCCCAGACTCTCGCGGCTGGTAGCCAGGATCCGCACGCCGCTGCACCACGTGAGCAGTGCCTCGGCGACCTCGGTGGACTGCTGGACGAGGTGCTCGCAGTTGTCGAGGACCAGCAGGACGCGGACCCGGCGCAGCCGCGCGACGACCGAGTCGATCAGCGCTTCGCCGGCCAACTCGCGCACGTCAAGCACGGCCGCCACCCGAGCGATCACCGAGTCGCCCTCGGTCGTTGCGGCCAGGTCGACGAAGTGCACCCCGTCGGGGTGCTGTACCAGACCGACGTCGCGCGCGAGTTGTACGGCCAGGCGGGTCTTGCCCGCCCCGCCGGGACCGACCAGCGTCAGCAACCGGCTGCGGCCGAGCAGCTCCTCGAGCCGGTCCAGCTCGGCGCGTCGGCCGATGAAGCGGCTGACCGGCGCCGGCAGCGTCGCGCTGTGCGGTGCGTCGATCGTCGGGTCGCGGCGGGCGATCGCCACCGCCAGGGCCGCGGTCTCCTCCGACGGCTCGGTGCCTAGCTGCTCGCGCAATGCATCGCTCAGCTGCAGGTAGATCTCCGCCGCGTCCCGAGGTCGGCCGCAGCGCGACAGGGCGAGCATGTACAGGCTGCCGAGACGTTCTCGCGTCGGGTGGGTAGCGACCAGCTCAGCCAGCTCCGCCACGACCAGCGCGTGCCGGCTCAGCGCGAGGTCCACCGCCACCCGGTCCTCGATCGCGGCAATGCGCTGTTCCTCGAGCCGCAGCCGGCCGCCGAGGACGGCCGGAGCATCGCCGGCCCCGGCCAGGGCGTCACCGCGCCACAGTTCGAGCGCGCGCGCCAGGACGCTGGAGGCCTGCGCGGGTTCAGCCGCCAGCTGGGGACGGGCCTCGGCGATCATCGACGCAAAACGGGCCGAGTCGAGCTCGCCTTCCGCGACGTCGAGTGCGTACCCACCCGCGGATCGACGCAGCCGGCCGCCGAGCAGCTTGCGTAGCCCGGACACGTAGACCTGCAGGGCCGCGAGGGCGGTCGGTGGCGGCTCGCCCACCCACAACTCGTCGATCAGCCGCTCCGATGACAACGCGCGGCCCTCAGCCAGCAGCAGCAGCGCGAGCAGAGTGCGCTGCTTGGGCCCGCCGAGCGGGACGGACTGGCCGTCGACCATGAGTTCGATGGGACCGAGTGTCCGGAACTCGACCGCGTGGTCCGTCACCACCTGTGTCCCCCTGAGGCGCCCTGGTTGCAGCAGCTGCCGGGTTGCGAGCCTGAACTACCGGTCCCCCAGGATGATCCACCAACGGCGCTGGTGTCACCACTCGGACAGGGACCGCGCTCAGTGCACCGGAACCAGTTGCGCGGCCCCGAAGGAGACGTCGAAGCGATCGCACCAGATCGACACGCTGGTCAACCGGGACAGATCGACACCGCTCGGGATCCGGTAGACCTGATTGCCCACGTTTCCCTTCAGGGTGCCCAGGCTCACGTGAGCACCGTCATCGAACAGGTGCCATCCGTCGCTGCCAGGACGTACCGGCGCGTCGGTCAGCCAGACGTGTACGTCGGGTCCGTTGCTGGTGTCCAGGTGCGCGATGGCGAGCAGGAGACCCCCGTCGGGCTGGCGGACGACGCTTACCGTGCCGTGCGTCGGATGCTCGTGACTGATCAATTCGCCGCGAGACAGCAGTACCGGTCCCGCCGTCGTGCTGGCCGACGATCGGGGCGAGGGCGATGCGCCGGCCGGCTGGCGGGCTCGGCTCGTTGCGCTGCCGGCCGCGGGCGACGGCGCGGCGGGCGCGAGTGCCACCGCGGGCAACTTCTCGTCGACGCGGTGGTCCACCCACAGTTTCCACGGCTGGAACCAAGCCAAGATCGCAGTGAGGCCAGCCGCCAGCACTAGTCCAAGCGGGATGAGCACGCGCCGGGATCGCATGGCAAGACCGTAGCTGCGAATGCGGCGCTGGCACGTGTCGGCGGACTTACAGACCGCTTACGGTGGTGGCTACTGGACGGTAGGTGAGAACCGTGTCCAGCGCCGAGGCGCCCGACGGTAACGTAACCGTAGGTTTGTTCGGCTAGGAATGGAGGCTCCAGGGATGTCTGCCCTCGAACCCGCTGACACCGCAGCGGGTGTCCAGGCGCGGCTGCTGTACGAGCTCGAGCCGGTTGTCGCCGAGAATCTCCAACGCCATCTGAGCATCGCCAAGGAGTGGCACCCGCACGACTATGTCCCGTGGAGCCGGGGCCGCGATTTCGCGTTCCTCGGCGGCGAGGATTGGAAGCCCGAGGATTCGCCGCTCGACCCCGTCGCCCGCATCGCGATGGTCGTCAACCTGATGACCGAAGACAACTTGCCGTCCTATCACCGTGAGATCGCGACCCGATTCGGCCGCGACGGGGCGTGGGGCGAGTGGGTCGGTCGTTGGACGGCAGAAGAGGGCCGGCACGCCATCGCGATCCGTGACTACCTCGTCACCACCCGCGGCGCGGATCCGGTCGAGGTCGAACGGCTACGGATGTTGCACATGGCGGCCGGTTACGACTCCGGCGACAAGACCATGCTGCAGGCGCTGGCGTACGTATCGTTCCAGGAGTTGGCGACGCGGGTATCGCATCGCAACACCGGAGCCGCGACCGGCTGCCCGATCGCTGAGCAGTTGCTCGCGCGGGTCGCCACCGACGAGAACCTGCACATGGTCTTCTACCGCAACCTCGGCGCCGCCGCGCTCGATCGCGATCCAGACGCGATGCTGTGCGCGATTCGAGACGAGGTGGTCGGGTTCCAGATGCCCGGTGCGGGAATGCCCGATTTCACGCGCAACTCGGTAGCCATTGCCAAGGCCGGGATCTATGACCTTCGTCTGCATCACGACGAAGTGATCATGCCGGTGTTGCGGTACTGGAAGGTGTTCACGCGCGACGACCTGGGGCCGACGGGCGAGAAGGCGCGAACCGAGCTGTCCGAGTTCCTGGTGGCTCTGGATGCGCAGGCGAAGCGGTTCATCGAGCAGCGCGACCGGCTGCGCGCCCGCCAGGCCGCCCGGGCCTGACTCCGTCCGCCTGCTCAACGCGGTGCGCAGCGCGAGCGGACAGCTACTGGCGCCACGCGTTGCGGCGGCGGCGGATGTCCCAGATCTGGTACCCGATCAAGCCGCCGGCGATGAGGATCAACCACACCGTTCCAGATGCGTTGTAGTGGGTCGCGGTGATCATGAGCAGCAGGATGACGATGGCTACCCACGCGCCGATCCGGCCGACCTTGCCCCACTCGCCGTGCCAACCCCAGTCGCTCGGATGGTCATCCGGGTGGTGTTCCTCGTAGTCCTCCGGCGCGCCGAGTTCGGGCTGCTCGCCATGCGGGTCGAGGAAGGGCACGTCCAACTCCAGTCCGGGTTGTGGTGCGAAGGGCGCTTTCATTCTGGCATTAGGGTCGAGACATGCGAATCACCGGCCTGGGGCATGCCAGCATGCTCATCGAGACCGCGCACGGCA
>JBDTXT010000239.1:0-4859 GCA_040006035.1 Pseudonocardiales bacterium
GCTTGGCCTTGCTGCGGCCGAAGCTCATGACCCGGTTGCCGCCGCCCTGCACCTGACTCATGACGAAGAAGAGCACGCCGACGATGAGCAGGATCGGCAGGAGGCTGACCAGCAAGGACACCCAGGTGTTCTGCTTGCTGACCTTGGTGTCGAAGGCAATGGAGTTGTTGGGCGTCGCAGCGGCCTTGGTGAGGTCGTTGAAGATCGTCGACGAGGCATCGGACGGGTACTGCGTGGTGATCTTGGAATGGCCCTTGAAGTCCTTCTTCAGGGTGAGCTCGAGCGTCTGCTCCTTGTCCTTCTGCAATGCCTTGGTGACGTTGCCGGCGTTGATCTGCGCTATCGCGTCGGACGTGCTCACCTTGTGGTACGGGCTACCACCGGACAGCAGGGACGGCACCACGAGGAATCCGACCAGGATCAGGGCAGCCCACAACCACCAAGATCGCAGAATTCGCTTGCTCTTCATCATTGGTTTACGACGAACGGCAGGCCGTCCGCGTTCCTCCCGCTTCAGACCGTCGGTTTCACCTACGGACGGTACACGTCAGCCGCCGTATACCGACGGCACGAGCCGCCCGATATAGGGCAGATCGCGGTATCTCTCAGCGTAATCGAGGCCGTATCCGACGACGAACTCGTTCGGGATGTCGAAGCCCACGTACTTGACCGGAACCTCGACTTTGACGGCGTCGGGCTTGCGCAGCAGCGTGACGATCTCGATCGATGCCGGCTGGCGGCTGGCCAGGTTCTTCAGCAGCCAGGACAGGGTCAGCCCGGAGTCAATGATGTCCTCGACGATCAGCACGTGGGCGCCGGTGATGTCGCGGTCGAGGTCCTTGAGGATGCGCACCACCCCGGACGAGGTGGTGGCGCTGCCGTAGGAGCTGACGGCCATGAACTCCATCGTCGATGGGCGTTCGAGCGCGCGAGCCAGATCGGACATGAACATGGCCGCGCCCTTGAGCACGCCCACCAGCAGCGGTTCGCGATCGGCGTAGTCGGCGTCGATCTCCTTGGCCAGTTCGCCGATCTTCTCGCGGATCTCCTCCGCGGAGACCACCACGGCTTCGATGTCGGCGTCGAGCTCAGACACGCGGCTACTCCTGCGGATTGCGGGGTGGGGTGGGTTGTGCGACTAGCTTCCCAGACGCCCGAGCGACGCGACCGCCCGGCAGGTCCAGGGGACCCTGGCCGTGCCAGTCGGTGACCAGCGCGTCCAGGGCGTCGAGGTGGGCTGCGGTGAGCGCGCCAAGGCGATGGTGCCGGGCCCAGGCTTGCAGCGCCCGGCTACGCAGGGCGCGCGGCAGGGCGACGAGAACCGCGACGTCCAGCGGATGATCTCGGCCGGAGGTGTCCAATGTCGCAGCTTCGCCCGAGATCATCACGGAAAGGTGGTCGAGCGCGTCCAGGTCGTCGCGTAGGAGGGTTGCGGTGCGGGCCAGCGCCTGCGCCACCCCACCCTGCAGCACGTCCTCGAGCAGCGGCAGCACCTCACGACGCAGCCGCACCCGCTGGAAGGCCGGGTCGCAGTTGTGCGGGTCCTCCCACGGTTCCAGGCCCAGCGCGGCGCAGGCCGCCACGGTGGTAGCACGGCGCACGCCCAGCAGGGGGCGCAGGTAGTGCCCGTCGGCAGCCCGCATGCCCGCGATCGAGCGAGGACCGGAGCCACGTCCCAGGCCCAGCAGGACGGTCTCGGCCTGGTCGTCGAGCGTGTGCCCCAGCAGCACGCGGGCGGCGAGGGCGTCCGCAGCGCCGTCGAGGGCGGCGTAGCGGGACCGGCGCGCCGCGGCCTCGGGTCCACCCGCATTGCCCACCTTCACCGGCACGGTCAGCACCGGGTCGAACCCCAGTTCGTAGCCGATCGCCGCGACCCGTGCGGCTCGCTCGGCCGAGCCAGCTTGCAGCGCGTGATCGACGGTGACAAACCCTGCCCGCAGGCTGCGCCGCGGTGCCTCGAACGCTGTCGCCGCCGCCAGCGCCAGGGAATCCGCGCCGCCGGAGCAGGCGACCAGCACGGTGCTGTCCGAACCGGCCAGCGCGGCCCGGACTGCGCGGCGGATCTCAGCGACCGCCGGGTGAGGGCCCATCTACGCGTGGACGCGGGCGATCCAGCGCGACGGCTCGGCGATCTCGGCCTTAGTGGGCAACGTGTCGCGCGAGGTCCAGATCGCGTTGAAGTTGTCGAGGCCGACCCGGTCGACCACGCTGCGGACGAAGGCCGAGCCGTCGACGTACTGACGCGTCTTGGCCTCCATGCCCAGCAGCTTGCGCAGCAGGCGGTCGAGTGGGTTGCCGCCCTTGCGGCGCCGCTGGGCGAATCGCTTCTCGATGGCCGGTTGGCTCGGGATGACGTCGGGCGAAACCGAGTTCATCACATATTCGGCATGGCCCTCGACCAGCGACATGAACGCGGTGACCCGGTCGAGGATCGCGCGCTGCTCGGGCGTGGCGATGACGGCCATCACGCCAGAGCCGTCGCCCTGGCCCCGGATCACCTTCACGAGTTCGCCCATCGCGCCGGACAGGCGGCGGCGCATGGCGGCCGGGTCGGTCTCGACCGCGTCGGTAAGCGCGGCCACCTCGTCGAGCATGTGCTGGCGCAGCCACGGCACCGCGGTGAACTGCACCCGGTGGGTGACCTCGTGCAGGCAGACCCACAGCCGGAAGTCGTGCGGATCGACCTCGAGCTGGCGCTCGACGGCGACCATGTTCGGCGCCACCAGCAACAGCTGGCCGCCCGGCCGGTCGAAGAACTCGAACTGGCCCAGCACCTTGCCGGACAGGAAGCCGACGACCAGACCGACCTGGATGCCGGTGAGCCGCCCGCCGATGCCTTCGGCGACCCGGCCCACCTTGTTGTCGGCGGCCAGCTTGTCGACGAGCGGCGTCATGATCGAGCGCATGCCGCCGACGTTGACGTCGATCCAGGCGTCACGGTCGACGACCCGCGTGATGGCGCTGACCGGTGGCTCGGTGAGCCTGGTCAGCTCGGCGACGTGACTCGCGGCCAACGACGTCGCCTGGTACAGCTCACCCACAGCGTCGTCGGCCGCCTGCCGCGAGACGGTGGGCGGGGACGGACTGAAGCGCTTCGCCGCGCGAGCGGCGATCTCCCAGTCGATCAGCGAGCTCATTCAGTCAGCCTACGTCCCCGGCTCGGGGCCACCGAGGGCCGAGGAGCACCAGAAACGCGACGCCCAACCTGATCAGCCTTCTTCAGTGGCATCCACAGGCAGCCAGGATCGAAGCGATCCGGTCCAAGACCCCCTCGGCCGCCCTGGTGGCTTCAGCACCCGGCGGCACCCGATCGGCCAGCAGCGCGAAGGTGAGCAGTCGACCATCGGCGTCGTGGACGATCCCGGCGAGCGAACTGACCGCGGTGAGTGTTCCCGTCTTGGCCCGGACGACACCGGCCCCACGCGCACCGGCCGAGCCGGCCAGGTAACGGTTGGCGAGGGTGCCGCTCCACCCGGCTACCGGCAGTGCCGTGACGATCTCGTGCAGCGCTGGATGCGTGGACCCGGTCACTAAGCCCAGCACACCGGCCAGCGCGGCGGGGCTGACCCGGTCGTTGGCGGCCAGCCCGCTGCCGTCACGCAGGCCGGCGCCGGGGTCCACACCGAGCTTGACCAAAGCGACGCGAGTCGCGGCCGCGGCGCCCAGGAACGACGCTGGTTTGGCCGTTGCGACGGCGACCTGGCGGGCCAGACACTCCGCGATCACGTTGTCCGACGCCTGCAGCATCTGCCCGATCAACACCGACAAGGGCGGGGACGCGACCGTCGCCAACGCTGCGGCGCTCGCGGGCGCTCGGCCCCGCGTGACCGGTGCGTTGGCGACGCCGAGGGCCGCGGCCAGTTCGGCCCCGGCCGCGAGATCCGGGTCGGTACTGCGAACCCCGTCGGTGGGAGCAGCCCGGCCACCGTCGGCCATGACCGCCGTGATCGCGCCCGCGTAGTCACTCGGCACGTCCTCGGCCGCCCAGTCCGGCGAGACCGCCGGCCCCGAGAACAGCGAGTTGTCGACGACGATGCGCTGGATCCGCTGCCCGGCCAGGGCTCGGCGCGCCTGCGCCGCGAGGTCGCTGATCCGGGCGGCCGACGGGTAGGCACCGGGTCGACCGGCGGGGGCCCCGGTGAGCGTCGGGTCGCCGCCACCCACGAGCACGACGGTGCCCGGCGCGCCCGCGACGACCTTGGTCATCAGCCGGTCAGTCGGCGCTCGGACAGCGAGCAGTGCCGCCGCCGTGAGCAGCTTGGCCGTGGAGGCCGGTGGGCCGGGCGTGGCCCCGAGGTGGTTGTAGAGCACTGCGCCGGTCGCGCCGTCGACGACCTGGGCCAGCAGCCGGCCACCCAACGCCGGGTCGGCCACCGCCCGGACGAGCGCGGCGGCCAGGGCGGCCGCCCGCGGCAGGCGCCCGTCGGCGGCGGCGGGTTCGGTGGCGGGGGCGAGCGTCGCCGATGCCAACGCAGACGGGGTCGGCGGCGCCGTCTTGACCGCCGTCACCGCCTCGGCCAGCCTCAGGTGGTGGGTGACGAGATAGCCGCCGATGCCTCCGGCGGCGGCGAGGACGAGGAAGGCGAGGACCAGAAGTACGACGAGCCCGCTGGGACTTCGACGGCGCGGGCTCACGATGGGTCACACTAACCAACGAATACAGCCTGGTCGTCCTGCCGTGCGACCGCCTGCCGAGTGAGGCCAGGGAGCAGAGGAAATCGTGGAGTTCGACGTCCTGATCGAGATTCCCAAGGGCAGCCGCAACAAGTACGAGATCGACTACAAGAGTGGGCGCATGCGGTTGGACCGCACGCTGTTCACGTCCACCCAGTACCCGGCCGACTACGGCTACATCGAGG
>JBDTXT010000240.1:0-4853 GCA_040006035.1 Pseudonocardiales bacterium
TTCGACATCACGCAGGGCCAGAAGGGCCCGCAGGCGGAGAACGTCCGCCCGATCTAGGTTCGTCCGCACGACACGACGAGGGCCCCGCTACGGCGGGGCCCTCGTTGTCTGCTGTCAGGGGGTGCCGCGGTCGAGGTGGTGGTACTCCTCGTTGGGCAGCTGCCCGGTGGCCAGCGCCATCCGGTTGGTGAAGTTGTACATCGCCGCGACCTCTGCCACGTCCCAGACCTCCTCCTTGCTCAGGCCGAAACTCTCCAGGCGCAGTAGGTCGGCCTCGGCCATCTCGTTCGGCCGGGCCGTCAGCTTCTCGGCGAACTCGCAGATGGAGTAGCGCCGCTGGTCGAGGTTCGCGTGGCGCCAGTTGGCCACGATGTAATCGGCCTCAACCTCGTCGCCCAAGGCCGCCCGCAGGGCGTGGCCGTGCGAGACGATGCAGTAGGTGCACCGGTTGTATGACGAAACGACGACGGCGATCATCTCGCGGTCGGCAGCACTGAGGTTGGCCGTTGGCTCGTGCAGTTGCTGGAAGTGCGTGAACCACGCCGAGAAGCGCTCCGGGCGGTAGGAGTAGCAGCGGAACACGTTCGGCACGAAGCCGATGCGGTCGCGCGCCTTGGTGAACAGCGACTGCAGCCGCTCGGGCAGCGCGCTTTCGTCAGGGATGGGAAAGAACCAGGCAGCTCGAGCCATCACAACCTCCTCTACGTGCAAAGCGGGGACGGTTCAGAGCTTGGCGCGCCAGTCCAGCCAGGCCCGCAGCTTGCTCAGGTCGTAGTCGGGGCCGCCCAGGCCGACGGTGAACAGCGTTGCGCCGGCGTCCAGCAGCGGCTGGGCCACCTCGTTCGGATCACCGGGGGGTGTGCCCACCGAGCGCTCGATCTCGGCCGGGTCGCGACCGAGGTCGGCACAATGGCGCTCGAGCACACCGGACTTGTGGATCAGTGTGTCGACGTCGCTGAACGAGTGCCAGATGTCAGCGTGCCGCGCGACCATGCGCAGGGTCTTCTTCTCGCCGCCGCCGCCGATCAGCACCGGGATCTTGCGAGTGGGAGCCGGGTTGAGTTTGGCCCAGCGCGTCTCGATGCGTGGCAGTGCCTCAGCCAGGTCGTTCAACCTGCCGCCGGCCGTACAGAACTCGTAGCCGTACTCGTCGTAGTCCTTCTCGAACCAGCCCGAGCCGATACCGAAGATGAGCCGGCCGTCGCTCATATTGTCGACGGTGCGGGCCATGTCGGCGAGCAGGTCTGGGTTGCGGTAGCTGTTGCAGGTGACCAGCGCGCCGATCTCGACCCGGCTGGTTTGTTCGGCCCAGGCGCCGAGCATCGTCCAACACTCGAAGTGCTTGCCGTCGGGATCGCCGGAGAGCGGGTAGAAGTGATCCCAGTTGAAGATGACATCGACGCCGAGGTCTTCGGCTTCGCTGACTGCGCGGCGGATCGTGGCGTAGTCAGCGTGCTGGGGTTGTAGTTGCAGTCCGATACGGATTGGGTGAGTAGTCACGTTTCGACGCTACCTTTCCGTAGGGCGTCCTGCGATCGCGTGCCGCGCTGCTTGACACCGCGCAGCGGTGGTTTGCGACGGCACGTGGAGCACTCCGAGACGGGAGGGCGTGTCCCTTTCGGGGCGAAGCACGGCGACGTCGTGTTGGTTGTTAACGCGCCATCGGGAGTTGTAGGCCGAGGTCAGCAGAGTCTGGGTAGCCCTCGCCCCGGATCTCCTGGAATGTTCGAGACACGGCCCCAGCTGGCGTGGCTCACACCGAGCGGGCGGCCGTGGCCTGTTGGCCGGCGGCGAGGCCGAACGCGACGATCCGCTCAGGGTGGATGCGGATCATTTCGTCGTCGAACCCACGGCCGAGCGCGGGGCCGCCCTCGGGCAGCGCCTCGGCCCGGCCGCGAATCTCGATCATTCGCGGCGTCCACGGATCTTTCGAGACGAGGTCGTCGACCACGATCGCGGCCCACCCGTTGCGCTGCACGTCGCGGTACTTCTTGCGTGCGCCGAAGTTGTGGCCACCTATGTCGATGGTGTCCAGCTTGGGATTGTAGGAGAACGACACTGGCACCACGTGTGGCTTGCCGTCCGTGCCTGCGGTGGCCAGCCGGCCCAGCATTTGGCCGTTCAGGTAGTCGATCTCGGCTTGGGTGAAGACACTCACGGATGCTCCCAGGTATGTGTGTTTGCGGCGGGTCCCCTCAGTAAATAACTTCAAGCCCACTTCAAGGCAACTGGCTTGATCAAGTAGGGTTTGTGGTCGGCTTTCGCGCCAACCACTAGATGATCAAGAGCCGAGCAGGACGAGGCGTCGGCGTACTTCGCCTCGAGCGGGGCCGCCCGTCCAGGACGTGCAGGCAATTGGCGCAGGCAATGCCTAGAATTCGCGCAACGCAAAACGCCCGCGCCGGGACGCGAGCGTTAAGGGTGCGGCGGTGTTGAGCCAGGTGCCAAAGGCGGTCAGCTCGGGGGCACGAACCGGGGGGTGGTCATCGGCCCGTCCGAGCTGACCGGTCTGTTAACGGCTTAATTGCCGCGCGGCCATGGCAAGAAGCTCCTGCTGCATAGCCGGGGACGCATTACGGACTGCGTCGTTGAACTGACGGTGCTCACGACGCTGGCGCAGCTTGCGTCGCAACGTGCTGGTGCTGGACATCTCGGGCCTCTTTCTATCGTTTCGTAAAGCTGAACACCTGTTCAACCGAAGAAACTATAGCAATATGCCACTGTGTGACTAACACCACGTTGGTCAGAGGAGGGCGAGTCCGGGATCGCTCAATACGGCCGCGACGTCGGACAGGAAGTGCGAGCCCTGCTGGCCGTCGACGACCCGGTGGTCGAAGGAGACCGCCAGCTGGGTTACCCAGCGCGGCTCGATCCGCTCCCCCCCGCCGGAACCGATGACCCATGGCATTCGCCGTACCGCGCCGAACGCCACGATGGCCGCCTCGCCCGGATTGAGGATCGGGGTGCCGGTGTCGACTCCGAACACACCCACATTCGTGATCGTGATCGTGCCGCCGGACATGTCTGCCGGCGACGTCTTGCCCGAGCGCGCGGTATCGGTCAGCGCGCCGATCGCCCCGGCCAGATCGGCCAGCGACAGGCCGTCAGCGTCCTTGATGTTCGGCACGATGAGCCCGCGCTCGGTGGCCGCGGCGATGCCCAGGTTCACGTAGTGCTTTACCACGATCTCACCCGCGGCGTCGTCCCAGGTCGAGTTGATCTCAGGCGTCTTCTGGGCGGCCAGGATGACGGCCTTGGCCACGAAGAGCAGCGGCGAGACCTTGATGTCGCGGAAGTCGCGGCGCTTGGCCACCCGATCGCGTAGCTCCATCGTCGGTGTGATGTCGATGGTGACGAACTCGGTGACGTGCGGCGCCGTGAACGCGGACCGCACCATTGCCGCGGCGGTGTGCTTGCGCACCCCTTTGATCGGGATGCGGGTCTCGCGGGCGCCGCTGCGGGCGGCTGGTGCGGATTGCGCCGGCGCGGACGTGGCATCCGCGGCGGCGGCCACGTCATCGCGCGAGACTGTGCCGTTCGGCCCGGTCGCGGATACCGACGCGAGGTCGACCCCCAAGGACTTGGCCAGCTTGCGCACCGGCGGCTTGGCCAGCACCCGGTGGGCCGCCGGCCGGGCGGGCTGGGTTTCGGGCTCTGTCGGCGCTCCAGGCGGAACGTTGAAGGCAGTCTGGACTGAGGTGACAGGTTCCGCCGCGACGCCCTTGCGCCGGCGCCGGCTCGAGCCGCCCTCCTGCGGTCCGTAGCCGACGAGCGTCATCTGCCGCTCCTCGGCCGCACCGATCTCGGCACCGGTGGCCGCCTCGGGAGGCGTGGGCACCATGTCCTCGCTGGAGCTGCCGACGGGGGGTACCCCGCCAATGGGAGTGGGGGTGCCCCCGGCAGGGGAGGCCGATCCGGTGGCGCCCGCCGCGACGTCGATGGAGATGATCGGGGCACCGACCAGTACCGTCTCGCCCTCGGCCGCGTGCAGCGCGGTGACGACGCCGGCGAACGGCGAGGGAAGCTCGACGGCCGCCTTCACCGTCTCGACCTCGCAGATGGTGTCGTTCACGTCGACGGTGTCGCCGACCGCGACCATCCACTTCAAGATGTCGCCGTCGGTCAGGCCTTCACCGAGGTCGGGCAGCTTGAACTGCTTGATCTCACTCACGTTCAGTACCCCAGGCTCTGGTCGACGGCGTCCAGGATGCGGTCGATGTTCGGCAACCACTCGTTCTCGAGGCGGCTGGGCGGGTAAGGCGTGTCGAAGCCCGACACCCGCAGCACTGGCGCCTCGAGGGAGTAGAACGCCTGCTCCTGGACACGGGCCGCGATCTCGGCGCCGACGCCGAAGCTGTGCGGCGCCTCGTGCACGACAATGAGCCTGCCGGTGCGCTCGACCGACTCGATGACGGTCGGCATGTCCAGCGGCGAGATCGAGCGCAGGTCGATGACCTCGAGGTCCTGGCCGTCCTCGGCGGCAGCCGCCGCGGACTCCAGCGCCATCGCCACCATCGGGCCGTAGGCGAGCAGGGTGACGTCGCGGCCGGAGCGAACGACCCGCGCCTTGTGCAACGGGTAGGCCTCGGCGTCCAGCTCGGACTTGGCCGCGTGATAGCGCCGTTTGGGCTCGAAGAAGATGATCGGGTCGTCGGAGCTGATCGACTGCTGGATCATCCAGTAGGCGTCCGACGGGTTCGAGCAGGCGACGACCTTCAGGCCGGCGGTGTGCGCGAAGTAGGCCTCGGGCGACTCGCTGTGGTGCTCGACCGCGCCGATGCCGCCGCCGAACGGGATCCGGATGGTGATCGGCATCCGCACCAGGCCGGCCGAGCGGTTGTACATCTTGGCCA
>JBDTXT010000241.1:0-4835 GCA_040006035.1 Pseudonocardiales bacterium
AGGCTCGGCTGCGCTCGGAGCGCAGCCGGTCGGTGCGGATCCGGGCCCGCTTGCTGCCCGCCTCGCTCGGCTGGCGGCGCTTGCGGTTCGCCGTTCCGAGGCGAAGGCGTCGCTGACGCCGAACGAGCGCCGGCGCCGCCGCGGGGCGGCCGACAACGATCGGGGTGCTGTACTGCGGCGTTGTGCGACAACGGACAAGACCTGGCTGCAATTGCCTGCGCTGGGGCTCGCGGTTCAGCGTCCGCGTACCTGAGCAGCCGGTCCCGCTACCGCCCGTGGGGGAGTATCTCTGATCAGTTTTCGTCGAAGCGGCGGCGCAGCCGGTCTTCCATGCGGGTGCGTAGGCCGGCTTGGCGCGCCGAACGACCCAGTTGCGGCATGCCCTCGTTGGAACCCGTCGGGTGGCTGCGTAGCGACTGACCGGCGTAAGCGCACGCGCCGACGACCAGCACGAAGCCAACCACGCTCAGGACGATGATGTTGGCCACCAGGCCGACCAGCACCAGGCCGAGACCCACGAGCACGCCTAATATGCAGAACACGACCGAGCGTCGGGTCCGCGACCGGGATCGGGCCGACCGCACAGCGGAGGCAAACTTCGGGTCCTCGGCGTACAACGCCTGCTCGATCTGATCGAGGAGCTTCTGCTCGTGCTCGGAGAGCGGCACCATGCCCTCCTTCATTTACCGGGACGCCAGGTTCGTCGTCGTCTCGTATGAATCGCGATCTGTCGACAGGGTGCCCAGCTACCGTACGGCGCTCAACCAGCCTGTGTCCCCCGAGCATACGAGCCCATTCGCCGTATCGAAAGTTAGGACAGCATTCATTCTTGCTCGGTAACACTCTGGAGGGGCTCAATCGCCCTCGCTCGGCTCGGTTTGTCCCGATGTCGGGAGCTGGGTGCCGTACCCCATGGCCCCGACCCCGAACCTTGCGCGCGCCGCGTCGATCACCTGGTCGGCGCCGGGACGCCGGCTCGAGGTGTCCGGCGCAGCGAACGTGTCGAGGGTGAGCTGCTCGGGTGCCTCCCCCGCGACCCGGAAATTCTCACACTTGACGCCGACCAGCCTGATCCGCGGCTGATCAAGCCCGAGACCGGAATAGAGCTCGGTGGCCGTCTGGTAGATCGTCGACGTCGAGTCCGTCCAGCCGGGCAGCGTGCGCACCCGAGTGATGGTGCGAAAGTCGGCGAAGCGGATCTTGATCCCGATCGTGCGGGCCACCCACCCGCGTTCGCGTACCCGCCGTCCCACGTCGCCGCCCAGCCGCAGCAACTCGCGACGCACGTCGGCCTCGGTGGTGAGGTCGACGGGATTGGTGTGATCGGCGCTGATCGACTTCTCGACCTCGCCCGGCTGCACGCTGCGCGGGTCCCGGCCGTGGGCGAGGGCGTGCAGATGGTCGGCGCCGGCCACCCCGAGCGCCCGGCGCAGGGTGTCGAGCGGGGTTTCGGCGAGGTCGGCCACCGTCCGTATCCCTAGACGATGCAGGGGCTCGGCTGTGCGGGCTCCGACCCCCCACAGCACGGTCACCGGTAGCGGATGCAGGAAGTTCAGCACCTCGTCGATCGGGATGACGAGCAGACCGTCGGGCTTGCACCGCGCCGAGGCCAACTTGGCCACGAACTTGGTGGGTGCGACGCCGACCGAGCAGGTGAGCGCGAGTTCGTCACTGATCCGCGCCCGGATGGCCGCGGCGATCACAACTGGCCGCCCGTGCAACCGCACCGAACCTGCGACGTCGAGAAACGCCTCGTCGAGCGAGAGCGGCTCGACGAGCGGCGTCACATCCCGAAGGATCGCCATCACCGTGGCCGAGGCCGCCGAATACGCCTCGCGGTCAGCGGGCAGCACGACCAGCCGGGGGCACAGCCGCAGCGCCTCGCCCATCGACATCGCGCTGCGGATCCCGTAGCGCCGGGCCTCGTAGGAGGCAGCTGCCACCACACCGCGCAGGCTGCCGCCGACGACGACCGGCTTGCCTCGCAGTTCCGGGTTCCGGCGGATCTCGACGCTGGCGTAGAACGCGTCCATGTCGACGTGCAGCAACGTGCAGCCCTCGTCGTCGCCGTCGAAGCCGCCCGCCGACCGAGGAATGTCTGCGCTGCGACCCATGACTCAGGGGCGCCGGGCCAGGATGTGCACCCGGCTCGCGATGTCGCAGAAGGGTGGGCGGGCAGCGGTCCCGGCCTCGAGGTCAGCGAGGTCTTCGAGCGCGCCGGGGGCGTCCAGGGCCGTTCCGGGTACGAGCTCGGCGAAAACCCCAATGCCGTGGACCTGCTCGATGAGCAGCCCGGCGGCACGGCACAGTGCCAACACCGCCGGTGGGCCGGGCCGGCCGAAGTCGGTGTCGAGGCCGCGCAGCTCACGCAGGGCTGCGGCGACGTCTCCGGCCAGGGCTCGGGCCAGGACACCGGCGACCGGATTGGTGACCAGCACGCTGAGCAGCCCACCCGGGCGTACGGTCGCCGCGATGGCCTCGAAGGCGGGCGCGACCTGGTCGACTGCCTCCAGGATGCCGTGCGCGAGCACCAGGTCGAAGGACCCGGGCGCCACGGCGTCGGCAAGTGATTCGACGTCGGCCTGCACTGGCGCCACCCGGTCGGAAACACCCGACTCGTCAGCTCGGCGGCGCAGGGTGGCCAGCGCGTCGACGCTCACGTCGACAACCGTCACCTGTGCTCCGGCCTGGGCGAGCGGGACGGCGAAACTGCCACTGCCGCCCCCGCAGTCGAGCACCGCCGCCGGCCGGTCCGGCGGCGTCACCGATGCGACGGCATCGGCGAGAAGCTGCCAGACGAGGCGTTGACGACCCGTGCTGCTCCGGTCGAGGCTGGTCTCCTTCTGCACGTACCGAACCCTAGTCGTGCGTCCGGTCAAGGGAGTCGTTTGCCGCAGGCGGTGAACATGCTTCCGTCACGCCCTGATGCCGACCACCGCCAGCAGGGTCGGCTCAGCTGGCCAGTGGAACGGCGAGCAGCCCCAGCGAGTCCTCGACCAGCATCAGGAACTCGGCCGCAGCCCGCAGTTGGTCGTCGGAGTCACGCGCCGACACGGCGCTGAGCGCCCCTGCCTCGACCGCGGCCCGCGCCGCCGCACCCGCGGCGAAGTAGCCGGCCCACTCGCTGAATTCGGGGGCGACGGACTCGACGAGCACCCAGGCGCTGACCAGGCGGCGGCGAGTCGACGCCGGCCGGCCGCGCTCGGCGAAGACGACGGCCGCGGTGCGCAATGCGGCCAGATGCGCAAGGCGGAAGCGCTCGGCCGGGGAGTCGGCGGCGACCGCGTCGGCGAGGACCGAGCGCGCCTGAGCCAGCAAGCCGCGGGCTGAGCAGGAGAGTCCGGGCCGGGGGGCGGATAAGGGTCGTGCGGGCATCGGTGGCACCTCTCTGTTCGAACGTCTGTTCGAAGTCTAGCTCGCCACGTCACATCGCGCAAGCGTTCGATAATCATCCTGTTCCGCTCGGCTCAACGGAGCACATCCACGACATCTCCGATCACGATGACCGACGGGGCTCCAATGCCGGCCCGGGCCACCGCGGCTGCCAACTCCCCCAGCGGTGCGCGCACCACCTGTTGGCCGTCCAGGGTCGCGCGGTGCACCACGGCCGACGGCGTCGTCGCGGAACGCCCATGTGCGATCAGCTCGGTGGCGATCAGGTCGAGTCGGTCCATCGCCATCAGTAGCACGAGCGTCCCGGCCCCGGCCGCCAGCCCCGGCCAGTCGATTCCCGCGTCGGCCGGGCGTCCCGGGTCGAGATGGCCTGACACGACGGTGAAATCGGCCGAGACACCGCGGTGGGTCAGCGGGATCCCCGCCGCCGCCGGGCCGGCGAGCGCCGAACTGATGCCCGGCACCACCGTCACCGGCACGCCTGCCTCGACGCAGGCCAGGAACTCCTCGCCCCCCCGGCCGAAGACGAAGGGGTCGCCGCCCTTGAGCCGCACCACTCGCCTGCCGGCTCGCGCCCGGTCGATCAGCACGGAGTTGATCTCGGCCTGGCGCATGTTCTGCCGATGTGCGGACTTACCGCAGTCGATCACCTCGACCTGATCAGGGAGGTCATCGAGCAACGCGCGCGGAGCGAGGCGGTCGACAACGACGACGTCGGCCGCCGCGATCAGACGACGCCCGCGCACGGTGATGAGATCGGGGTCGCCGGGGCCGCCACCGACGAGCGCCACCGAGCCGCCCGTGAGCGCCGGGCGCGCGGGCCGCGACGGCAACTCCCCCAGGTCGAGGGCCACCGAGATCGCGTCGCGCAACGCTGTCGCCCGCACCGGGTCGTCGCCGCCGTTGACCGCTACGGTCAGCCCGGCGCGGCGCAGCACCGCCGGGACGCGCGCAGTCCCGCCGCTCGCCGCGTCGGAGCGCACGCAGAACACCCGCCGCTGCTCGGCGCTGGCCGCCACCGCCACGTTGACGGCCGGGTCATCAGTACAGGCCACGGCCAGCCATGCTCCGTCGAGATCGGCCGCGGTGAAGCTGCGCCGCTCGCAGCGCACGTCGAGCGCCTCGAGTTCGTCGGCGATGCTCGGCGCCACGACCACGACGTCGGCGCCGGCCTGACGCAGCGCCCGTGCCCGGCGGGTCGCCACGGGGCCCCCGCCGACGACGACCACCCGTCGCCCGGTCAGGTCGAGCAGCAACGGGAATCCGGTCACCGGCCCATTGTCCCGCTCGCCGCCCCCGCTCCCCCGCCGAGTGGCCACCGGGTGGCCACAACCTGCCCTCGGCCTGCTCAAAGTGACCTCCGCCGTGAAGTTCGCATCCGCGCGCCCGTCATGGGACCCTGAACGGGTGCAACGACGGGCCATGATCGCGCTCACCGCGCG
>JBDTXT010000242.1:0-4833 GCA_040006035.1 Pseudonocardiales bacterium
GACGACGCGGTTGCGGGCCCGCGTAACGGCGACGTAGAACAAACGCCGCTCCTCGGCGAGTTGCGGGGCGACGAGCGAGACGCCGGTGGCGTCACGGCCGGCGAGGATTTCGACCAGCGATTCCGAACCCAGCAGCGAGCCGCGCCTGCGCAGGTCGGGCCAACTGCCCTCCTGCACGTTCGCCACGCAGACCAGATCCCACTCGAGTCCTTTGCTGGCGTGCGCGGTCAACACGGCCACCGTCTCGGTGTCGGCACCGCCGGTGGCCAGCGAGTCGCCGGGGATCTGTTGCGCGGCCAGGTGTGCGGCGAAGCCCGCCACGCTTTCGTACGGCAGCCGATCGGTGAAGCGAGCCGCGGTCTCGAAGAGCTCGACCACCGCGTCGAGGTCGCGGTCGGCGGTGGCTCCGACCGAACCGCCCGCTCGGCTGGCCTGTTCCCAACGGCGGGCCAGGCCGCTGGCGTCCCACACCGCCCACAGGACCTCTTCGGGCGAGCCCTTCGCAGCGAGTGCGCGCCGGCCTGCGTCGAGCACGGCGGCGACGCGCTGCACGGGCCGGCGCACGTGCTCGGGCAGGACTGCGGCACCGGGCAGGTCGAGCACCGCTGGCCCGAGAAGCCGCTCGTTCGCCTCGGCCAGTGGGCGCAGCACCCGGGTGAGCCGACGAAGATAGACCGCATCACTGCCGCCGATCGGTCCGAGCAGCAAGCGCTCAGCGGCGTCGTCGGGGATCGGCACGCCGGCCAGGACCAGCTCGAGGACCTCGAGCAGCATCGCCACCGCGGGTTGTTCGGCCAGCGGCAGGTCATCGCCACGCACCGACACCGGCACCCCGGCCGTGGTCATCGCACGCCGCAGCGTCGCGAGCGCCGTGGTGGTGGAGCGGACGAGAACCGCCATCCGCGACCAGGGCAGGCCGTCGAGGTGAGCGCGGCGCAGGGTGCCCGCGACGAACGCGGCCTCTTCGCTGGCAGACCGGAACACCCCGACATCGACGGTGCCGGCCGCCAGCCCGCCGGCCGGGATCAGCCGCCGCTGCTCGCCCCGGCCCGGTAGCCGCTCGGCGATCCGGCGGGACGCGGCGAGCAGCGTCGGGCCGGCGCGGCGTGACGTGCTCAGGGCCACGACGGGGACGGTGCCGAAGCGCGCGTCGACGTCGCGGATCGCGGACTCGTCGGCGCCGCGGAAGGCGTAGATGGACTGGTCGGGGTCGCCGACCAGGATCAGCTCCTCGGCGCCGGCGGCAAGCAGCGCCAGCAGCTCGGCCTGCGCGGGGTCGGTGTCTTGGTACTCGTCGACGAAGATGTGCCGTCGCCGGGAGCGCTCGGCCGCCAGCAGGGTGGCGTCGTCGTCCAGGACGCTCAGGGCGGAGCGGATCAGCTCGGCGGGGTCGTAACCGCCGGGGTTGCCCAGGGCGGTGACGTCCTGGTACTCGGCCAGGAAGTCGCCGGCCGCGACCCAGTCGTCGCGACCGCGCGCTCGGCCGAGGTCAGCCAGCGCCGGACCGTCGAGCCCGCGCTCGACGGCGCGCATCAGCAGATCGCGCAGCTCGCCGGCGAAGGCTCTGGTGAGCAGGGCGGGGCGAAGCGCGACCGGCCAGTGATCGGCCGGGTTGCCGGCGACCAGCTGCCGCAGGATGACGTCCTGCTCCGGGCCCGACAGCAGGCGCGGTGCGGGCAGCGCGTCGGCCACGGCAGCCATCCGCAGCACCCCGAAGGCGTAGGAGTGCAGGGTGCGCGCGACCGGCTCACGGACGGTGCGCCCGAGCCGAGCTGTGACGCGGTCGCGCAGCTCACCGGCAGCCCTCCTGCTGAAGGTGAGCATCAGGATGTGCTCGACCGGAACACCGCCCTGCACGCGCGCGACGGCCGCCTCGACCAGCGTGGTGGTCTTGCCCGTCCCCGGTCCGGCGAGGACCAACAGCGGGCCGCCCGCGTGCTCGACCACCCGGCGCTGCGCGGCGTCGAGCACCGGCGCGCCGGCACTTTCGCGGTGCGGCCGCACCAACCGGTAGGGCGGTGCGGCAGCGCGGGTCACGGCACCATCCCAGCACGAGCACCCGACAGTCTTGAGGTGGCCCGCCGGGCCGTATCAGCCGGGCTGCTTTCCGTCCCAGCGGTGCGACGCCAGATCGGCGCGATGACCGATGAACCGGACGCCCTCGCTCAGCAGTCGCTGGCGCTGCTCGTCGTAGATGTGCTCGGCGCAGGTGCCATCGGCGCGCAGCACCCGGTGCCAGGGCACCGTCCCGCCGTCTTGTGACAGCACCCGGCCTACCATCCGCACCGCACGCGTGCCGACGAACTCGGCCACGTCGCCGTAGGTCATCACCCGCCCAGGCGGGATCGATTCGACGCAGGCCAGGATCTTGAGCGGCAGGGTCTGGTCCGGGAGTGTCTCGTCGGGCACGTGCTCCTTGATACAGCCCTACTGTGTCAACTGCACGCCGATCATCGGCAACGTGGCCGTGCTCAGCGGCTGGGTGAGGCAGTTTCCCGTGCCGGGTACGACGAGGCCGAGGCCACTCAGCTTGCCGGTCTCGAACTGGCCGTTGAAGGTGATGGCCAGCGCGACGTTGGGCGCGCTGTAGGTGCCGGAGTGATGAAGCACCCGAGCGGTGCCGTTGTCGTCCACCGGGACGCTGAACGACCACGTCCCAACGCCGCTGGCAGCCGAACAGGTTCCGGCGTAGTTGCCGCTGAAGCCGATGGAACCCGTTCCGGTGACCCGCAGCGCGTCGAGCTTCCCTACGCAACCCAGCGTGCCGGTCTCACCGAACGACTGGTTCGTGCCGCTGTTCTGCTGCAGCAACGACAGACCCGGGGACAGGTGCAGTGGGATCGAGGCCGAGCAGATCGCCGAGACTGCGGGGCTGGCCGTGGCGGCAGCGGCACCAGGCAGAGTCGCGGCCGTCACCAACAGTCCGGCGCAGAGCGCCACCATGGCACCGCGCCGCTTGGTGGACGGGTGGATTGCAGACATGCGCAACGGACGGCCTCTCGATCGGCTGATCTACGTGCTACTGAGGCCAGCCTGCGTAGTCCGCACGACGCCGGTCAATCGGAAGGGCTGGCCGTCCAGTGCGGATCGCGACCGGTCGCGCCGACGAGCTTGTCGATCGCCGGGGCGTCGTCGGGAACGTCGATGGGCGCTCTGAACATCTCGCCGTAGGCCGACAGGTCACCCATGGGCACGACCACGGCGTGCACGGCGGACACCAGGTCATCGGGCAATGCCTCGCGGTAGTCGATCGCCCGCCCGAGATCCCACGCGTGAACGACGAGATCGAAGATCATTTCTTCCAGGTAGCTGCTGACGGGCGTGGTGCCGCGTGAGAGCTCGACCTCTCGCTCGAGCGCGCCCGGTGCGGTGAACGCCTCGGTCGATCCGATCGCCGCCTCGTCCCACGCCTGGGCCAGATTCGCTCCCACGCCGCCGTCGACCGGCAGTGATCTGGATCCTTCGACGACCTTCGCCGCCGATTCCAGATCCTGCCCGTGCATCAGCGGCGCCGCCCAGCGGTGCTCGTCGACCACATGCTCGACGAGTTGCGCCACCGTCCACTGGTCGTCGGGAGTCGCCGCACCCCACTGGTCCTCACCGATGGCGTGCACACGCGCACTGAACTCATGCATTCCGGACTGGAACATCGCAAGCAAATCATCCATGGGTGTTGTCTACCCGAGCCCGGCGCGGACCGAAACCCCGGTCAGTACGACGGCAGGCTGGGGTCGACCTGCTTGACCCACGCGGTGACACCGCCCTGTACGTGCACCGCGTCCTTGAACCCGGCAGCCTTGACTGCGGCGAGGGTCTCGGCCGAGCGCACGCCCGTCTTGCAGTACATGACGATCTGTTTGTCCTGCGGCAGCGAGGCAAGCGCGTCACCGCGCAGGATCTCGTCCTTGGGGATGAGGGTCGCGCCCGGGATCGAGACGATCTCGAACTCGGCCGGCTCGCGCACGTCCAGGAGGTAGACCGGCTTGTCGGAGTCGAGCAGTTCCTTCAGTTCCGCCGCGGTGATCGTCGAACCGATCGCCGCCTGCTGCGCCTCGTCGGAGACGACCCCGCAGAACGCCTCATAGTCGATGAGTTCGGTGACGGTGGGATTCTCGCCGCAGACCGCGCAGTTCGGGTCCTTGCGCACCTTGATCTTGCGGTACTCCATGTCCAGGGCGTCGTAGACCATGAGCGAGCCGAGCAGTGGCTCGCCGATACCGGTCAGCAGCTTGATGGCCTCGGTGACCTGGATGGCCCCGACCGAGCCGCACAGCACGCCCAGCACGCCGCCTTCGGCGCACGAGGGGACCATGCCCGGCGGCGGCGGCTCGGGGTACAGGCAGCGGTAGCAGGGGCCGTGATCGGCCCAGAACACCGACGCCTGCCCGTCGAAGCGGTAGATCGAGCCCCACACGTAGGGCTTGTGCAGCAGGACGCACGCGTCGTTGACGAGGTAGCGCGTAGCGAAGTTGTCGGTGCCGTCGACGATCAGGTCGTAGCCGGCGAAGATCTCCATCACGTTGGAGGAGTCGAGACGGTCCTCGTGCAGATTGACCGTCACCAGCGGGTTGATCTCGAGCACCGAGTCGCGAGCCGACTGCGCCTTGGAGCGACCGATGTCGCTCTGCCCGTGGATGATCTGGCGCTGCAGGTTCGACTCGTCGACGACGTCGAAGTCGACGACGCCCAGCGTGCCTACGCCTGCTGCGGCGAGGTACATCAGGGCGGGCGAGCCGAGCCCGCCGGCGCCGATGCAGAGCACTCGCGCGTTCTTGAGTCGTTTCTGCCCCGCCATCGCGACGTCGGGGATGATCAGGTGGCGGCTGTAGCGGC
>JBDTXT010000243.1:0-4795 GCA_040006035.1 Pseudonocardiales bacterium
TGCCGGCGGCCGCGGCCAGCGCGATGCGCAGGTCGGGATAGCCGGCCAGCCCGACGGCGCGGCAGAAGCGCACGACGGTGGTCTCTGACGTCTCGCACCGTGCGGCCAGTTCGCTGATCGTCATCGCGGCCACGCCGGCGGGGTCGGCGGCGGCCGCCTGGCCGACCCGCTGTTCGGCCGGCGCCAGGCTGGGGATCAGCGAGCGGATGTGGGTGATAAGGGTGCGCGCGGACAGCGGGTCACGTGCGGTTGGGGTGCTCAACGGGCCTCCAGGAGTAGGTCGTGGATCTGGCGGCGCAGTGCGATCACGCCGGTACGGTCGCGGCCGAGGTGCACCGCGTTGGCGAGCAGCACGACCCAGCGGCCGGACGAGCGCTCCAGCGCGACGCACGTTCCGGTGAACCCGGTGTGGCCCGCGCCGGTCTGCGGCCACAGCCGGCCCATGTGGTCCCACCGGTCACCGCGCAGCGTCCAGCCCAGACCGCGCCGACCGTCGAGTCCGTCGGTCTGGCAGCGCAACGCATCCTCGATCAGCTCGTCAGGCAGCAGGTCGTTGCTCAGCCAGCCGCGGCGCAGGTAGGTCGCGACGTCGGCCGCCGTCCCGAACAGCCCGGCGTGGCCGGCCACCCCGTCCATGCCGCGGGCGTTCTCGTCGTGCACGTCGCCCACCCGGTCCGGACCCCCCGGCGGAGGTTCGGTCGCGGCTATCGGCTCGGTCCCTGAGGGACGGAACCCGCTGTGCCGCAAGCCGAGTGGCGCCGCGACACGATCGCGCCAGACCTGGTCGAGTGGTGCCTGCTCGATCGTCTCGACAAGCGCGCCGAGCGTGATGAAGCCGAGGTCGGAGTAGACGACGCGAGTGCCTGGCGCGGCCTCGAGTGGCTCAGCCAGCGTGACGTCGATGATGTCGCCGCGCGCCGCCCCGGGCTGGGCCAGGTCGCGGTGCGCCGGCAGGCCGGACAGGTGCGCGAGCAGGTGCCGCACGGTAACCGCCTGCTTGCCCGCGCCCCGGAACGAGGGCAGGTGTTGCTGCACCTTGTCGTCCAAGGCAATGCGGCCATCCGCGCAGAGGAGTAGCACGCAGGGCAGCGTGCCCATGACCTTGGTGAGCGAGGCCAGGTCGAACCAGGTATCCCTGGTCAGCGGGCGATCGTGCGGTGCGCCGGAGACGGCGGCGCACTCAGCCAGCCCGACGACGTGCTCGAGGCTCGGCTCGTCGCCCTGGCCCGCGATCAGGATCGCGCCCGGGGTGTTACCCGCGGCGACGGCGTAGTCGACGGCTGCCGCGGCGACGGCGAACGCGGCCGCGGTGGGCCAGGTCATCCCGCTGCCCCTTGCGCCATGAGCGCGGCGGCCATTTCCGGCGGGTGCTGCGGCGGGACGGCGCCGGTGGCCGCCACGAAGCGATCGCGGATAGCCGGGCAGTTGAAGATGCCGCCGACGTAGGCCACCGGCAGATCGGGCGCGCCCAGCGTGCGCCGCAGGACTGCGGCCAACTCAGCCAGCGCATCGGCGGCGGCGGCCAGCACCGCCCGGGCCGAAGCGTCGTCGCAGGCCGCGACCGCCGGCACCAGGCCGGCCAGCAGAGTGCGGTCGCGCGGGTCGGCGTAGACCGTGGCCACGATGGCGTCCAGGTCGCTGCCCATCGCGTCGGTCAGGGCGCCTGACAGCGGGCCCGGCGGGAGCCCGTCGTCGCGCTCGGCCAGTGCCGCGCGCAACGCCTGCCGGCCGATCCACCAGCCTGAGCCCTCGTCGCCAAGAAGGAAGCCGTGACCGCCAGCGCGATGCGACACGCCGTGGCTGCGGCCGAGGGCTATCGAGCCGGTACCGGCGAGGACCACCGCGCCGTCGCCGGTCGGGAAGGCGCCGGCCAGGGCGGCGTCTGCATCGTTGCCCACCACGACCGTGGCGGAGGTAGCGGCCGACAGCCGCTCGGACAGGGCGGCAGTCGCGTGAGCACCGCGCAGGCCGGGCAGGCCGATACCGACGAGCGATGCTCCGGACTGCTCGACCAACTCGACCAGTCGATCAACTGCGTCGGCATGCAGCAGCACGTTCATCGGCGCCCCGGTGAACCGCTGCACGATCGCGCCGCCGTCGACGAGGACGGCGCGGGTGCCGGTGCCGCCCGCATCGATGCCCAGCACCGCCCCGTTCGTCACGGCAGCAGCACCTCGGCGGCGGCCTGCAGGTTGACCCGCGCCCGGCCCAGCGTGCCGACGTAGCGGCCAGGGGCGAGCGCCGCGTCCGCGGCGGTGCCGCAGCCCACGACGACGGCGTCCGGTCGTGCGGCCAGCACCTCGTCCAGGAGTGCGCGCTGGCCGTCGAGACGATGCGCGTCGCGCACCGCGAGCACGACGGGTTGATCGCCGGCCTGCTCGAGCATGGCGGCGACGTCGACCGGTGGCTGCACGACGGAGCCTCGGGTGGCCGGGTCGCGGTGCCGCAGCGCCGCGAGCAGACCGGTCGACGTACCGGCGATGCCGGCCATGGGGCAGGCGCCAGCGTCGATTACGTAGGGGGCACGGCGCAGCGGCAGGCCGGCGCAGTCGAGGATCAGGGCGCGGCGGGCCGCGTCCAGCCCGATGTCGGTGACGTCGGTGTCGTCGGCGTCGTTCGTGACGGGACGGGCCCAGGTTTGTAGCGCGTGCACGCGGGCGGCGGAGGCGGCGAGCTGGGTGCGGTCGAGGCGGCCATCTCGCGCCGCGGCCAGCACGGCCGCTCGGACTTCCTGCTGGCCGGTCACCTCGACATCGATGCAGACCAGGTCGGCGCCGGCGGCCAGCGACCGCACGGCTCCCTCGGCCACGCCGATCGTGTCGCGGATAGCCGCCATCTTCAGCGCGTCGGTGATGATCACCCCGTCGAAGCCAAGCTTCTCGCGGAGCAGACCGGTGAGGATGCGGCGGCTCACCGTGGCCGGTTTGTCGTCGAGTTCGTCGTACACGACGTGCGCCGTCATGATCGCGCGGACGCCAGCGTCGACAGCTGCGACGAACGGTGGCAGGTCGCGGGCCTCGATCGTCGCCAGATCGCCGGTCACGTGTGGCAGGTCTGTGTGGGAGTCCAGCGAGGTGGCTCCGTGCCCTGGGAAGTGTTTGGCGCAGGCGGCCACGCGGGCCCGCTGGATGCCCAACACCGCGGCTCGGGTGTGCCGCGCGACCAGGGCCGGGTCGCCGCCGAACGAGCGCACCCCGATCACGGGATTACGTGGGTCGGTGTTGACGTCGGCGACGGGCGCGAAGGTGAGGTTGATGCCGAGCGCGGCCAACTCGGCGCCGATCGCGGTGCCGACCTCGGTGGTGAGCGTTACGTCGTCGACGTGGCCCAGCGCGGCGTTGCCCGGGTAGGCCGAGCCGTCGGCCGCGTCGAGGCGGGTGACATCACCGCCCTCCTCATCGATGCCGACGAGCAGGTCGGGGGCGTGCTTGCGCAGTTCGGTGACGAGGTCCGCGGCTTGCCGGCGGTCGGGGATGTTGTGCGCGAACAGGATCACCGCGCCGAGACCGCGCTGCAGCCATGGCACCAGCTCATCGGGCACCGTGGTGCCGGTGAAGGACAGCAGCAGGCAGGCGTCGACGTGACGTTCCAGCTCGTCATCCACGTGGCTGCCGGCGCCTCTCGTGACCGTAGTTGAATTGTGACGAGCTTAGTCATCGCCCGGTCAACGACTGACCCGGCTGGCTTAGGCTCGCGTGATGCCCGAGGTCCTGCTGCGCGCACCGTCGGCCGAGGATCGGGGCGCGGTCCGCGCGCTGTGCGCCGTTGCCCTGGCGGGGGAGGACGACCCGGCGGGGATTGGGGACCTGCTGGTCGGTGTCGGTGGCGGTGGCCGCCCGCGGCGGATGGCGGTGGGGGTGTTCGTTGACGGCCTCGTGGTTGGTGTGGCGGCGGCCGGTGGGCGGACACGGGCGGACGGGGTAATCACTGGGCATCTGGATCTGATCGCCGTGCATCCGACGCACCGGCGGGCAGGGGTCGGGCGGGCTCTGGTCGGGCACGTCGAGCAGTGGGCGGCCGGCATCGGAGCGGCGGAACTGTGGTGGGGTAACGACGCGCCGACATATGCGTGGCCAGGTGTTGATCTCCGCTACCCCTCGGCGCATGGGTTGGCGGTTGGTCTCGGGTTCGACCCGGTGCGGGAGGCGACCAACATGACCGTCGATCTCGCGCAGGCGGATCTGGAGACAGCGGCCGATGAGCTGCGGCTGGCTGGCGGCGGGGTTCGGATCTCCCGGTTGGATCGATCGTCAGTCCCGGGGGTTCTCGATTGGGTGGCGACGTTCGGGGGGACGTGGGCGGCGGAGGTCTCGCAGGCGGCTTCTCGGGAGCCCGTCGGGTGCCATGTTGCTCGGCGTGGCGACGCATGGGTGGGCTTTGCGTGTCATGGGGCGAACCGGCGGGAGTGGTTCGGGCCGATGGGGACTGCTCCGTCTGAGCGGGGGCAGGGGGTTGGGGCGGTTCTGCTGCGGCGGTGTCTTGCCGATCAGGTTGCTGCGGGGTTGTCCACTGCGCAGTTGGCGTGGGTGGGGCCGGTTTCGTTCTATGAGAGGACGGTGGGGGCGTTCGTGGACCGGCGGTTCACGTTGTATCGGAAGGGGATTGCTTCGGGGTGAAAATGCGAAAGGCGAAAGGCGCAGCGACGAGGGAGCGGGTTGATGGCGCGGTTTTGATCTCGGGTTTTGGCTTGCGGTGGTCGGGTTTCGGGCGGCCCGGTTATGTTGATCATCTTGCGATTGCCCTTGTGGAATAACGAGAAAGTCCTCGGAAAGTCTCGCCGACCTCTTGCGTTCGG
>JBDTXT010000244.1:0-4788 GCA_040006035.1 Pseudonocardiales bacterium
GCCGATCACGCCGGCGCGGTTGCCGTGGGCGGCGATCCGCACCTGCGGCCGCGGAAGGACCGGCCCGAGGGGCGCGGTCCCAGCTAGTGCATTGCGCACGGACTCGACCAGCACCCCGCCGAGTGCGCTGACGCCGCCGCCGAGCACGAGGTGCTGATGGTCGATGACGCGGCTGATCTGCGCTGAGGCGGCAGCGATCGCTTGTGCGGCCTGCTCGATCACGGCCAGCGCGGCAGCGTCGCCGCCGACCACGCCGGCGTTGAACGCGGTGTGGTTGAGTCGGCGCGGCTCGCCGCCGGTTTCGGCGAGCATGCGGGCTGCGTCCGCCGGGTTGTCTTGCATCAGGCGCCGCGCCCAGGTCAGGATGGCGCTGCCGCTGGCGTAGGCGGCCAGACAGCCGCGGCTGCCGCAGACGCAGGGCTCCGACCCGAGGCCGACGTTGAGGTGGCCGAGCTCGCCAGCTACGCCGTTGGTCCCGGTAAGCATGCGTCCGTCTACGATCACCCCCCCGCCGACGTCGGTGCCCAACGTCAGGAGGACGAAGGCCTCCTTTGCTGGTGAGCCGGCAGCGGTCCACTCCGACCAGGCGGCGGCGTTGGCGTCGTTGTGGACGACGGTGGGAAGCCCGAGCCGGTTCTGCAGGTCACGTTGCAGTGCCTGTCGCCCCCAGCCCAGGCTCGCCGCCGCGACCACCTCCGCACGGTCCGGGGTCAGCCATCCCGCCATCGCCACACCAACCCCGTCGACCGGGCCAGGGTGATCGGCGCGGATGGTGTCGGCCAGATCGGTGACATGGTCGAGAACCTCGGCGTAACTGCGGTTAGTCACTGGATGCTGCCGGTAGAGCGCGAGCTGTCCGCTGCCATCGACCACGCCGATGGCCAGCTTGGTGCCACCGATGTCGACGCCCAGGGTGGCCCGGGGGGTGGGGGTGGCCTCGTTGGTTGCCTGTCTGGTGTGCGCGGTCAGTACGGGGCCGGCTGAGGGAAGAGCGGTTGCCCGCACAGTTTCTGCATCTCCGGTGGCCCGGCTCATCTGCTGCTCGGATCTGTGACGCTCGCATCGGTGAACGTGAGGCTGTGTACGTGGCGGATTGCGGCAACCGGGTCCGCGGCGCCAAAGACCAGCGATCCCGGTATGACGCCGTCGGCGCCCGCGCTCGCCAGCATGGCGACGGTGTCGGGCCGGATCCCGCCGTCGACGAAGATCGGCTTCTCGTGACCGCTTCGGCGGACCCGAGTCCGGAGCTGGACGATTCGTTCTGGGGTGCGCGGGTCCAGTCCAACGCCTTTGACCCCGATCGCCGTGCCCATGAGCAGGAACCGGTCCACGTGCTCGGCTAGCGCTGCGGCATCGATGAGGGGCTCGTGGGTTTCCACGCCGAGGGAAGGCTGAGCTCCGGCCGCCCGAATCTTGTCCAGAGTCGCCCGGATGTCGGCAGCGGGCCCAGCCTGCACCGTCACCATGTCAGCGCCGACGTCAATGAACCGCCGGGCCCAATGATCAGGATCGGTGACGTTCAGGTGGACGTCGATGAGAAGGGCGGTGCGGCGCCGTAGTGCCGCCACGAAGTCCGGCCCGAAGAGCAGCTCATCAACATTGTGGCCGTCGAACACATCGACATGGAGGCCGTCAGCGTCATCGGCAATGAGGTCGACAGCACGACCGACGTCAAGCAGATCCGCAGACCACAACGAGACGTACGCGTGCATGTTCAACACCTCTCTAGTTCGTTCCTCGGCGGTCAGCATGCGTGCCGACCCGAGCCGACGGCTCACGAACCGAAAGTATCCGAAACTCGGTTGGTTCGCTAGTCCCTCCCGCCGCAGGTCATGCCGGGAGGCGCCTATGGGCCCTGCTTCGGGCATCACGGCGCGACGACTAGACAAGGCTCGAGTCACCGCGTTAAGATTCGGATCACACCGAAATAGAGCCAAGGCGCGTCGGAGCGCAAACACCTGGAAAGGGTTGGCACGTGACGTCACGGGAACCGCAGCACGTGGGCAGTGTTCCTGCGCCTCGCAAGTCGGGCTCCGACCTGATGCCTCGGATGCAGCCAACATCCGCTCTACTGGACGACGCGCACATGTCCAAGGCCTTCCCTGGCGTCCTAGCGCTCTCCGACGTCTCCTTGAGCCTCGAGCGCGTTGGCCGTGCACGCCCGAGAATTCATGGCCGCACAACTGCAGACCGCTCAGGCGGCGGCGCGGCCAGTGTCCGAGCCTGGCCCCGCGCCCATGCACGCAAGAAATCGGTGATCTGGATGCAAGCGATCATGTACGACCGTCCACGCTCGTTCCGGCTCACCACGGAAGCCGACCAGCCCCTGCAGGCCGGCCAAGTCCGGCTCCGCGTCCTCGCCTCCGGCATCTGCGGAACCGACCAGCACATCCACGACGGAGGTTTCGGTGTCCAGTTCCCGGTTACCCCGGGGCACGAGATGATCGGCGAGATCATCGAGCACGGACCCGACACTGGCCGGCTGCCGCTGGGGGAGCGGGTCGCGGTCGACAACGTTTACACGTGCGGCTACTGCCCGCAATGCCAAGACGGCCGGCCCGGGTTGTGCGCGAACCTGCAAGCACTCGGACTGACCCACCCCGGCTCGGCCGCCGAACACGTCATCGTCACAGAGAGCAAGTGCGTGTCCGTCGGCAACCTCGACCTCGACACCGCGATCCTGGCCGAGCCGACCGCCTGCGTCGTGCACGGACTCGATGTGCTGCAGCTCAAACCCGGCTCAGACGTCCTCATCGTCGGCGCCGGACCGACCGGGCAGATCCTCAGCCAGCTAATCGCCCGCGGCGGCGCCAGCCGGGTCGCTCTTGCCGCGCCGACCCAGTTCAAACTCGACGTCGCCCACCGCCACGGCGCAAATCAGACGGTGCTCACCAACCGGGCCGACTTCGCGGCCAGCGTCCCAACGCTGCGCGAACTCGCACCGCACGGGTTCGACGTCGTCATCGACGCCACCGGAGCATCGCAGGTCCTGCAGCAGGCGCTACCCCTGACCCGCACCGGCGGCACCGTCATGGTCTATGGCATGGCCGCGGAAGACGCCCAGATCGCCGTCAACCCCTACGACATCTTCCGGCGCGAGCTGACCATCAAGGGATCGTTCTCACAAACCAACTGCGTAGCCCGCGCAGTGAAACTGCTCCAGGCCGGCCAACTGCGCACCGACGGCATCCTCACCCACCGGTTCCCACTCGCCGAGTACGGCGATGCGCTGCATGCGCTGCGTGACCCCGCCTGCCTCAAAGCCATCGTGGTACCCGATCTGCCACAGCGGGCCACGACATGACCAGCCCCGCGCCCACCGCCGTCATCACCGGCGCCGCGAACGGCATCGGCGCGGCGGCGGCCGCCCGGCTCGCCACTGCCGGCTACCGCCTACTGCTAGTCGACCGCGACCACACCAGCCTCGCGGCCCTGGTCGACGAGCTGAACGAGCGAGGCGCTGACGCCACCGCACACCCAGCCGACGTCTCCCAAGCCGCCGACGTGCAGGCCTACGTCGACCACGCCCACGACCTTTACGGCCGCATTGACGCGTTCTTTAACAACGCCGGAATCATCGGCCTGATCGCCCCACTCGTCGACTACCCCGAAACCGTGTTCGACGACGTCATCGCCGTGAACCTCCGCGGGGTCTTCCTCGGCCTTAAGTACGTCCTCCCCGGAATGTACGAACGACGAGCCGGAGCGGTCGTCAACACCACGTCTGTCGCTGGACAGGTCGGGCACCTTGGACACGCCGGCTACGTGGCCAGCAAACACGCGGTCGTCGGACTGACCAAAGTCGCCGGGGCAGAAGCTGCCCCCTACGGGGTCCGGGTCAACGCCGTCGCGCCCGGTCCAGTGCGAACCGACATGATCGAAAGCATCGAGGCCATGAAGAGCCCCGGCGACAACGACGCGGAACGCCGACGACTGCTAGCCAACATCCCGGCACATCGGTACGGCACCGCCGAAGAGGTCGCTTCAGCCGTCACATTCCTCTTGAGCGGCGAAGCGCACTACCTCAACGGCACCGTGCTTACCATCGACGGCGCCTTCACTGCAGTCCGGTGACCGCACAACAAGCACGGACACCGAGGCAAGTAGTTACACGGCCAAGCCGCACGCCGGACGAATGTCGGCCCTGACAGCGGTCGCCGGGACGGTAGAGCTGCAGATGGACATCAATGAGCTGCCGCTGGACTAAACGGCTCGGTGAAGGGCTTTAACCACGATGGAAGCTCGTCGTCTTCAGGGGGGTGTAGCTCAGCAGCGCCAACGCCGAGCATATTAGGTTACCTGCGCGCGGCCGTCCCATAGACGGCGTGGTCGGACAGGCGCAGCTGACCGAGCGCCCCGCGCAGGCGCCAACAAGGGCTGTCATTCGTTGCAGACGTAGCTGCCGCCGACACCCCTGCAGGATTGGGGTGCGTCGGCCGTGCGCACCAGCGCTGGTTCAGTGCTCGCTCATCGGCATGTCAGGACGATGCGAGGTCTCCGGGTTCCCATGCCGAGACAGACTCGTCAGGGGAACATTCACGAGGTTCCTACAAGTCGTCCCACCAGTAGTCGATCGGCGCCACCGACGCGGCCGATAGGGCCAGTGGTGTGCTCGCACTGGCCGGGGCCCTTCCACGGTGGGACTGTCGGCATCCTGCACGTATCCTGCACGAACCGGATGTGAGGAAGGCCTACGTCCTGCTTTTCTGCAGGCCAGAGGCCGTTTTCAGTGAGTGGGCGATACTGGGTTTGAACCAGTGACCTCTTCCGTGTCAAGGAAGCGCGCTA
>JBDTXT010000245.1:0-4776 GCA_040006035.1 Pseudonocardiales bacterium
GCGCCATCCTGCGCGACGGGCTGGTGCACCTGCTCGCCGACCGCGGCCACGAAGCCGTGGCTGCCGTCGGCGACGGTGACGCCCTGCGCGCGGCGGTGGCCGAGCACCAGCCCGACGTCTGCATCGTCGACATCCGGATGCCACCCAGCTTCACCGACGAAGGGCTGCGGGCGGCGATCGCGCTGCGCCGCGAACATCCCGGCGTCGGCGTGCTCGTGTTCTCGCAGTACATCGAAACCCGCTACGCCGCCGAGTTGCTGGCCGGCTCGGGCAGCGGCGGGGTGGGCTACCTGCTCAAGGACCGGGTGGCCGACGTGCGCGAGTTCGTCGAGGCGCTCACCCGCGTCGCCGGCGGCGGCACCGCCCTCGATCCCGAGGTTGTGGCCCAGCTGCTCGGCTCGAGCCGCCAGGTCGACGTGCTGGCCGGGCTGACCCCGCGCGAGCGCGAGGTCCTCGAGCAGATGGCGCAGGGGCGATCCAACTCCGGCATCGCCACCGCGCTCGTCGTCACCGATCGGGCAGTCGAGAAGCATGTGGCGAACATCTTCATGAAGCTGGGGTTGCCGCCGTCGGAGGGCGAGAACCGCCGGGTGCTGGCCGTGTTGCGCTACCTGGAGTCCTGAACTCAGGACACGTGCCCGCGCTCCTGCAGGACCCAGGTGTTGCCGTCGAGGTCGCTGAAGTCGGCGAAGGAGTTGTAGTCGGCGTGCGCCGGGTCGGCGCCGGGCACAAAGCCGTCCGGCGTCATGTGCCGCACGTCGCTGACAAGCACCCCGCGGCCGACCAGTTCGGCCCTGGCCTGCTCGATGTCGGTGACGATCAGGTGCGTGCCGCGGACCGAGCCGGGTGTCGCATCGGTGAGGCCGATGCCGAAGGAGACCGAGCAGGCCGAACCCGGTGGCGTCACCTGCACGACCCGGAACTGGTCACCCGCACGGTGGTCGACGTCGGGGTTGAAGCCGAGCTGTTCGGTGTAGAACGCCTTGGCGCGGTCCACGTCGGACACCGGCAGCAGTACGAGCTCGAGCTTGTAGTCCATGACGTGCAGCCCCTTCGTTGTGGTCGTTTCGGTGGTGATTGGCGCGGTCATCGAAGTACCAGCCCGCTGGTCACGTTCGTCATACTGCCGGTCAGCCCGGACGCCCGCTCGCAGGCGAGGAACGTCGCCACCTCGGCCACCTCGGCCAACCTCGGCGCCCGGCGGAGAACCGACATGCCCGCAATCATCTGCTCCGCCGTCACCGGCTCGGGCGCATCGGGGCCGCCGACGCCGGCCAGCTTCTCGGTGGTCAGCGTCTCTACGACTCCGGCCGTCCAGATGCCACAAACCCGCACACCGTGCGGTCCGAGCTCGGCGGCCAGATACCGCATGAACGCCTCGGTGGCCGCGTCGGCCGGTCCGGTGCTGCCCATGCCCGGCATCGCCCCGGCGCCGGACGCGCTGTTGAGGTGCAGGATCACGCCGGAGCCCTGCGTGCTCATCTGCCGCCCGGCCGCCCGCGCGGTCAGGAAACTGCTCCGCAGTCCGTTGTCCACGGCGCGAAGCAGATCGTCAGGAGTCATCTCGATCAGCGGTGTGCCCTGGGCGTCGCCGCGACTGATCAGATTGAACGACACGTCGATGCTGCCCGCGTCAGTCACCACCTGGCGCGCGTGCTCGTCGACCGCGCTCTCGTCCAATGCATCGACCGCGGCGGTCTCGACCGACCCGCCGGTGGCCGTGATCTGGGCTGCCACCTCGTCGAGCGCCGTCTTCGTCCGTCCGACCAGGAACACGCGGGCACCCTCGCGGGCAAACGCCTGGGCCACACCGGCACCGATCCCGCCCGCGCCCCCGTAAATGATCGCGTTCTTGCCTTCCAGCATCTTGTTCATTTCGCCTCCGCTCATCGGGTGGACCTCTCACCTGATGAAACGTCGGCCCGGCGAAAACTCATCGGTGTTGCGATGTGATCGGCTTCGGCGCCGTCGTGAGACGCTCACGCGGTGGATCACATCAAGATGCAATGGCGCGGACCTCGCCGCGGCTGGTCGTGGTCGGTGGCGACGGATGGCCGCAAGCTGTCCGGCCGCGAAGCGAGCCGCAGGGCCGCGCGTGAGGCGATCCGGCTGGCCCGGACAGAGCTGAATCGGCCACCCGCCACCGATTGACGCATTTCGCCGACGGGGTGAAGGCTCAGCCTGGGACCTTGTCCAGGAAGCCGAGGACGCTGGTCAGCCGGCGATCCTCGTCGGCGACCGCGACGTCGAAGCCGACGACGACAGGCTCGGCGCCGTCCGGGCCGAGCCCCCAGGTGAACCGCGCCTGGCAGTGGTGCGCGTCGACCGGCCCGGCCGCGGTGAAGACGAAGCCGGGGAACTGGGCCTGGACCGCGGCGATGGTGGCCTCGATCTCATCGCGACCGTGCGCCGCCGCCATCGGGTCGATGTAGCTGCCGTCCTCCGCCCACAGGTCGTCGATCAGCTTGCGCCGCGCGGCGGGCTCGGTCTCGTTCCAGCTGGCGAGGTAGCGCTCGATCAGGTCGTTCATGGCGTAATCCCCTTCGTGGTAGGCCATTCGTCGGTATTGACGACGCCAATCTTGAACAGCCGCGATAGCCCTGTCGATTACGCGAGAGGTAGTGGTCGGCCATGACGTCCGAGGTAATGGCGGGGCGCCAGCTCGCTCGATAACGTCGCTGTCGTGACTGCTGTGAGCACGCGAACGCCCACCCGACCGATCGGCGAGTTGCTGCGCGAGTGGCGCGAACGACGTCGGCTCAGCCAGCTCGACCTGTCCATCCAGGCCGACGTCTCGACGCGACACCTCAGCTTCGTGGAGACCGGCCGCTCGCGTCCCACAAGTGAGATGATCCTTCGCCTCACCGACCAGCTCGAGGTGCCGCTGCGCGAGCGCAACTCATTGCTGCTCGCCGGTGGCTACGCGCCGGCCTACCCGGAGCACGGCCTGGACGAGCCGGAACTGGCGAAGGTGCGTGACGCGCTGCGCCAGGTGCTCACCGCCCACCAGCCCTATCCCGCCGTCGTGATCAACCGCTGGTGGGATCTCGTGGACGCCAACGCGAGCATCGCCGTTCTGACCAAGGACGCCGCGCCGTGGCTGCTCGCCCCGCCGGTCAACGTGCTGCGGCTCAGCCTGCACCCTGACGGCATGGCGCCGCGGATCCTGAATCTGGGGGAATGGCGCGCGCACCTGCTCGCGCAGCTACATCGACGCGCCGCCGTGATGGGCGACGCGCGGCTACATGAACTGCACGAGGAACTGCGCGGCTATCCCGGCGACACAGCCGGCTCGCCGTCACCCACCGACGTGGTGCTGCCGCTGCGTTACCGGCACGGCGAGCAGGAGCTGTCGTTCTTCAGCATCAGCGCAATGGTCGGTAGCGCCACCGACGTCACCGTCGAGGAGTTGGCGATCGAGTCGTTCTACCCCGCCAACGAGGCGACGGCGGCGGCCCTGCGAGCCCTCGGTTAGCCGTCAGTGCCCGCGGACCCGATCGAGCGCAATAGTGACGGCCACCGGGTAGGCGGCGCTGAACGCCTCCGGGCTGCCGGACACCTGCGTCATCGGCTCACCGTACTTCGCCAGGTATTCCGGGTTCTCGTGCGGCGCAGGTGACTGCGGGGCGAGCTCGGCGCGGCCGGTGAGCACGATGATGTCGCCGCCCTGGCCGTCGCCGTCGAAGTTCAGTGACACCCGGGGGTTCCTCGCGATGTGAGCTAGTCGCGCCGCCGTCGCCATGTTGTAGGTGAGCACCGTCGACGGCTCGACCCAGATGAACCACACCGGGTTCGGTTGCGGGGAGCCGTCAGCGCCCACCGTGGTGAACCAGACGAGTAGGTCATCGCGCACCCGTTCGCGCACCCGCCGACCGAAGGCCGAACTGGCGTCGGGGAGGACATCGTTTGCCATGGCGCTCCTTCGGGTTATGCGGACGCGTAGCGCTTCTCGGCCCGTTCACGCGCCTTGGCGGCCTCGACGACCCGGTCCCGCTTGGGCGCCTTGGTCACGAGCGCGTCGAGCAGGTGCTCGGTGACGTGCGCGATCTCGGCGACCGCCTCGTAGAACGCGGCCTCGTTCGCCGCTGACGGCTTGGTCGTCCCGCTGACCTTGCGCACGTACTGCAGCGCAGCGGCCTGGACCTCGTCGGACGTCGCGGGCGGCTCGAAATTGTTCAGCACTCGAATGTTGCGGCACATGGGTCCACCCTGACATGCGCGGCCGCCCGACCGCCACCACCGACGCGAACGCCGATGATCGCCGCGGCATACGCTCGGTGTGTGACCGAGACACCGAAGCGCGAGCGCGGCTACGCGCGTCCCAAGCCGGATCGGTCCGCCGGCGAGGCACTCGTCGCCTACGTGCCCGAGAATCCCACGCTTCGGCAGCGATCGAACGGCTGGCTCTACGCGGCGGTGACCACCAACCCGCCGCGCGGGCACGTGGACTTCCTCACCAAGTGGATCGTGCTCACCCGCGCCGCGGTGCTGCCAATGACCCTGGTCGCCGGGCTGCTGGCCGGCCTGCTGGCGATCCGCGAGCCCGGGTTCTCCTGGGTGTACTTCCTGCTAGCACTGCTCGGCGTCACTGCGGCGCACATCGCCAACAACCTCATGAACGACCTGTTCGACACCGATGTCGGCCAGGACACGGCTGACTATCCCCGCGCGCAGTACGCGCCACACCCGATCCTGTCTGGACTCACCACCCGTCGACAGCTCGCCGCCGTGGCCATGGGCGTCAACCTGCTCGACCTGGCCATCATGATCGTCCTG
>JBDTXT010000246.1:0-4754 GCA_040006035.1 Pseudonocardiales bacterium
GGTTGTACGTCGCTTACGCCACGTACAACAAGGTGAGCCGACACATCAGCGGGACGCAGTCACGGCGGGCGTTGCGCGGACCGCCGTTTCTCCTACGGGCTTTTCGGTTCCGGGGAGAGAGAGGACGCTGGCATGGAGTGGCTACCGCTGGGACCGGGGTGGAGGGGTGGTGCCCAGGCAGGGTCGTCGGGCTCATGCGTAGGCGGTGTCGCCGGGGACCCGCGACCAGGTGTCGTCCATGCCGCCGGCTTTGCCGATCTCGGCTTGCCGATTGATCCACGCTTCATAGCGCGGCGCGATGCCGCCGAGCTGCGCCATGCCCAGTCCGTGCTGGGCGGCGACGGCTCAGTCTTCGACGGTGGCGATGGCGCCCTTCTTGCGGATGAGGTCGATGACTTCGCGGGCGGCCTGGTCGTCAGGGTCGGGTGCGATGACGGTGAACACCGCGTGGTCGGGGCCGAGGTCGGTGGCTTCGCCGGAAGCGGTGCTCATGATGCCGCGGGAACCGAACAGGCGGGTCATGTTGGCGGCGGTACGGATGAGCACCGCATGGTTGTCGAGTTGCTCCGGCGTTTCCCAGCCGGTGAGTGTGCGGGGCGCCTGGCCAATGAGGTCGAGGAACGTCTGGGCTTCGGCTGCGAACAGCTCCACGAGCTTGGGTGTGCAGGTGGCTGGGATGTGTTGGGCGGCGCGGAGGACCGCGCGCTGCGCGTCGAAATTCAGGACTGCCGCGAACTCTTTGTCTCTGACCCATGCGGCGTGGGCGGTGGCGGCCGACCTGATCCACTTCGGGACGTCCGCGGCCTTGGTGGGCACGGGTGGCAGTAGGGGTTCGGGCGCGGCCATGGCTGCCCTCGCCGCTTCGAGGAGTGTTTCTGCGGCTGTGTATTCGTCGGGTATGTCCAGGTTGTAATGCCGGGCAATGTTGATCGCTTCGTGGGCGCGGCCGAGGGCGATGCTCAGTTCGGCGGCGACGGCGCCGGACATGGTGTGACTGCTGGGCGTTGTCATGACTTGTCCTTTGGGGTGAGGGCGGCTTCGAGGGCTGCGCGAAGCAGCCGCTTCCTGGCAGTCGCGACTTCGAGGGCGTCGGCGAACGCGTGCCCCCTGTCCTGGCGCCGCTGGTACTCCGCGTTGCGGAACTCCTGGGCGGTGGCGTCGTGTGGTGCGGCTTCGGCACTGGTCGGCTGGTCGGGGTCGGCCAGTTCGACGCGGCCGGCCTCGAGGAACGCAATGAGTCTCTGGCGGGTGCTGGTCATGGGGACGGCTCTCCTTCGGTAGGGAGGTTCACAAATTGGGCGAAAGCGCTGCGCGCGTCGGGCTGGCTGGCGGCGTGGTCGCGCACGAAGGCGGCGTAGTCAGCGGCGGTTGGTTCTGTGTCGTCGGGCTCGTCGGCTCGTGCGCCGCGGAGAAACTCGGTGAACGCGGCTGCTGCGGGGTCGGTCATTGGGGTACTCCGGTCTGGTTGAAGTAGTCGGGGTGCCACTGGTCCGGGACGGCACCGCGGCTGCCCCGAGAGCGCCGCTGAGCGTCCTTGGCGCATTCCGCGCAGGGAGCGACACCGGTAGGTGCCGGAGGTGCCGGTCACGCCGCGCTCCGATCGGTCCGCGGCACGGTGCGCGACCGCCCACCCCAGACCCCGGCCCGTTCGCCGGCCGCGTCGGCGTAGGCCCCGCACTCGGCCGCGGCGCGACACCGCCCACAGTGGTAAGCCGCGAGGTCAACGCCTAGATCATCGGTCGGGAACCACGCCTCTGGGTCGGCCGCGCACGGCGGCGGCGAGTCGACCAACGCCTCGGTGAGCGCACGCCAAGCCTTCATTGCCGCGGGCGGGATCAACGCGCTGCCGATGGTCGGCGTCGGGGCGCTCATTCGTCGTCACCATCCATGTAAACGTCGGCCCTGCTATCGGCCAGCGCGTCGGCCAATCGCACGACGTGATCGAGCACGGTCCGTGTCGCGTCGTTCTCCACTGCGTCTGCGAGCTGAGCCAGTTCGTTGCCCACGGCCACCAACACGTGCGAGGGCAGCGCTTCGAGGATCTCGACCAGGTCAGCATCGACCACGGTCGGCATCACGCTGCGTCTTCCTCGTCGGATGGAGTGAACGCGTCGAGGCGCCTGTCGAGCGAGCAGCCGGCCCGGTGCCCGAGCCGCACGGTCGGTTCACCGTCGGCGTGCGTGACGACGCGGGCCGGGCCGGCACACACCGGACACGACGCCGGGGCGTGCTCCAGCGCTGGGTCCGTGGCGGCGGCGTCTGTCGTCGTCATCTCAGTACCTCTCTTGTTCCTTGCTAGGGCATCTGGCGAGTCGCGGATGGACCGTTCGGCGGTCATGCCGCGTCATCCAGAGCGTGCGAAGGTTCCACGAAGGTTCCGGTGCGGGACGGGTCCGGGCTGCCAGTTGGGCCAGCACTCGTGGCGTGGCCCGACTGGCCCGACTGGCCCGACTGGCCCGACTGGCCCGACTGGCCCGACTGGACCCCCCGTGTTTGTTCAGTTGGGCCACCCGTTCCCAGTTGGGCCACGCTTCTAGTGGTGGGCCTGTCGTGGCCCGACTGGCCCGACTGGAACTCCGGGTGAATCCAATAGGTTTGGCGGGGAACCGTCTTGGTGGAGTAGTAGCCCACCCGTCCGGCCCGCCTGGCCCGCTTGAGCGTGCGCTCACTGATTTGCTCGGCCTTCGCCGCTTTCTTCACCTCGGCCGAAGGGAACTCGTAGGGCTCTCGGTTGAGGTACTGGAGGAGCCAGTCGCGTGCATCGTCGCGCTCTGTGCGCTCGTCCTCGTCCTGCGGCGTTGAGAGCAGAGCCGCGGCGGTGTGGTCGGACAGGCCGAGCCATTCGACGCGGGCGCAACCGTGCTCGGGCGAATCAACTAGGCGGTAGGCGAGCGCCTCGGGCAGTGGCGCCAGGTTGGACTTCAGGCCGGCGAGGACTCGGCGGCCTGCGTCCTCAGGATCGTGCGCGGCGAGCAGTCCGACGCGGGCGGCGCCGATGATGCCGATCGATCCGCCTCCGCGGTAGAGGGCGGACCCGCCGGCCGACTTGTTCAGGTGGCGGAGCAGCAGCACGCAGCAGCCGGTTCGCTCGGCCATGGCGGCGATGCCGGATAGCACGCTGCGGACGTCCTGGTCGCGGTGCGCGTCGACCTTGCCGGGCAGGTACGCCATGAGGACGTCTATGACGACCAGGCGTGCGGCGACCCGGCGGACGACGCTCTCTATCGCGTCGAGATCTGCGAGCGTGACAGGTCGGGATTGGATCGCGCCGGACTCGTCGATGTAGCGGATCTCCGTCAGCGCGTGCACTCGTCGCGGGTCGCCGTCGGCGGCGTCGAGGCGCGGTCGGATGGTGTCCGCCAGGCCGTCCTCAGCGGACAGGAGCACAACGTCAGCGACACGGCATCTCTCGCCGTCTGGCCATGCCCGGCCGGTGCTCACGCGGGCGGCGCAGTCAACTGCCGTTGTGGACTTCCCAACGGATGGGTCGCCGTCGAGGACGACGATTTTGCCGAGGGGGAGCCGGCCGGGCCAGAGCCAGTCGACGTGTTCGGGTTCGACGTCGGAGAGGGTGACCGATACTGGCCCGGTTACGCCACTTCCTTACTGTCGGTCAAGTAGACGACCACGCCTTGCCCGTAGCGGAGCCGGCTGATCACGGCGGAGGCGCAGTCGATGGGGACGCTGATCCGCTTGTCGCGGGGGGAGCGCATGGACTGCACGTCTTCCGCGCGGATCGCCGCGCGGATCGGCCCGTCGGGTCCGTCGAAGTGCGCCGAGAAGCGGTCGAGTTCGACCGTGATGGGCCGGCGACCGACGCCGGGCTCGGGATCAATGGGGTCGTGCCTACCGTCGAACAACGTGGGCTCGCGCCGGGAGGCTTCGCGGCGGCGGCGCAGCTGCGCGGGGATCGAAGCGGGGGCGGTATGGTGGCTGTGGTTGTTGAGCGAGATGGTTGCCGGTTCGTTGCCCGCGGGCCGGCTTCGCTCTTTTCCGGGGCTCACGACGCATCGAGACCGCGGCGCCCGGCGGGCACGGGGACAAGCAGGTTTTGAACGTCTTCGATGCTGACGCGAATCATCCGGGGCCCTAGCCGGGCTGCGCCAACTCGGCCATCTCTGATGTACCGGCGAATTGTTTGCGGGTTACGCCGAGGTAGCCGGCCGCGGTGGACAGGTCCACCCGTTTTTCGTTTACGTCGAGCATGATGGTGCTGGCCTCCTTTGGGGGTTCGGGCCCGGCAGCGCATCAGCCTGGGGAGGTTTAGGTGCGCTGTTCCGGTGTAATTACGTGCGGCGCTGGCCGGTCAGCTAGAACGTTATGTATGCACGGGGAAACACGCCAGTGAAGTCAACGGCTGCGCGGGCAGTAAGTTGTACGCCCTGTGTGGCGTTGCTTGAATCCAGCCCGCCCGGCGTATCCCTAAGACGCCTAAGACAAGAAGAACACGCTTCGGCGTCCATGCGGGCCTGGAAGGTGGTGGGCGCCGCGTGCCGGGCCGTGTCGGGGGGATGAAGCCGAAGCCGCGGTGCCCTGCCTTGCCGGCCATGATCCCCCCGTCCGGACGTGCGATGCACGTGCTATCCGGGAGTGTATCCGTGTCATCTTGTGACGACTGGTGACACGCGATAATTTTGCGCTACGCCCGCAAACACGGCGATTCCCGCGTGGTTCCGGGGCCCACGGAAGTGCCGGTGCTACTGGTTCAATCCCAGTATCGCCCACCACAGAAGATACCTAATGTATTTTACTCG
>JBDTXT010000247.1:0-4752 GCA_040006035.1 Pseudonocardiales bacterium
GATTGCTCTCGATCAGGCTGCACTCACGAACGAGCTGATGGCGAGGTTCGAAAGCAGAGGTCTGAGCATCGGGTTCATCGCCAACTATGTTGTCCGAGGGAGCGGGGGCCAATGAGTTTGGATCGGCCCAGGTGGCCGACCTCGAAGCTTTCCGATGACCGTCTCGCGGTCCGCCGTGGAGGAGGAACTGCTCGACCACTCACCTGCGGTGCATGTTCGCCGACCCCGCCTGGATTATGAGTCCACGCCATCGGCCTGGACCGCAACGAGGTCGGTGCCCTGCTCGTCGCGGCCGGGCTCGGGGCGGCCAACGAGCACGCCCTGATGTCCCTGCTGGCGATCAACGGGCTGCGGATCTCCGAGGCCCTCGGCGCCGACATCGCCGCCCTCGGCCTGGGACGCGGGCACCGCACCCTCACCGTCCTCCGCAAGGGCGGCAAGATCCTCACCATCCCGCTCGCCCCGCGCACCGCCCGCGCGATTGACCTCGCCTGGGGGGAACGCCTCGACGGCCCGATCTTCCTACGCCCGGACGGGCAGCGGATGGACCGCCATTGCGCCAGCCGCATCGTGCGCCGGGTCGCCCGCCGCGCCGGCATCGACAAGCCCATCGGACCCCACACCCTGCGCCACGCGTTCATCACCGCCGCCCTCGACGCCGGCGTTCCCTTGCGCGACGTTCAGGAAGCCGCATCCCACGCCGACCCGAGATCCACCATGCGCTACGACCGGCCCGCGTCTCCCTCGACCGCCACGCCACCTACATCGTCGCCGCCTACCTCGCCGGCGCCGCCCGCTACACCGCTCTCGACGCTGAGCGGCGAGACAACACTTCCCGCCGCTCAGCGCACCGAGCGACCGTCGTTCTGCGTGATGGACTCTTCGTCCACGCGGTGCGCATATGAATCCGTTTGGCGCACGAGCAACGGGATCAACGCTGTCTCAGACCGATTCCCACATGCCCATGATGTGCCACGACGCGATCCTCGACGCCTCCCGCCACGGCCACTGCTTGGCTCGAACCCGTCACCGACACCGACTACGTCGCTGCAACCGGGGGCTGACGACGCTTCCGACGGGATCAGCTCGCGACGAGCACCACCAGCGTTTCCGGGCGGACCCCGTCGTACTTCATCGCCTCCGCGCCAGCGTCGCTGGTCATGATGGCCTGGAACGCATCCATGTCCGCGACGTCCATGGTCAGCCCGACGCGGTTGGGGTTCGACGGGTCGACGAAGGTGCAGATGTCCTCTGCGACCGATCCGAACACCTCGACCCGCTTGGGTGACGACAACCAGTGCGCGACGTCGTCCACCTCGTGCGTGGCGATCAATTTCGGCATGAGAACCTCCGCGTCCAGGCACCACCGGATGTGGGGCCGGGAGACGGACGTTACTCAGCCCGGGTGAGAAGCGTCCCCGGTGAGTCACACTTGAAGCGCTGCGGACGTGGGCCGGCGGGCTGCGCGGCGATAATGAGGTGGGTTTGGAGGCACCGGCAACAGCGACGCGCGTATATCCCCGATGCCGACCATTCGATAGTCCGCCACGCAGTCTCCGCAGAGTTCACAGACGTGGGCTCGCGCGTCGCGCACCCGGGCGGGACGGCGACGTCGCCCGGGTGTCAACGGCGCGGTCCGCAAACTGGGGGGTGATAGGTCTAAGTGCCCTAGTTGCCCCCGCCAGGCGGGGCGTAGGACACAGCGGTCTTCATGGCGTCGTCGATCTCATTTGCGGTGAGGAGTACCACTGTCTCGTACCGGGCAAGCGCTCCCGATGAGCCGACTGCGGCCGCCATCGCCGCCGCCGCTACATTGTTGGGAGCATCGACGGTGACGTAAACATCGTCGCCGCCGAAGGCGAAATAGAACGATTCGACCGATCCGTCTACACTCGCGATGGCCTTCTTCACCGCGTCTACTCGAGCGGTACCGCCGGCCTTCATGACGCCCTTAATGCCTTCGGCGCTATAGGACGCCTTGATCAGGTACTTGGCCATCGCGGGCTCCTCGATTATTTGGATTCATCAGTCAAACGCTGGGACGATCCGGCGTCAAGGGCCGCCTCGCACGTTCATCGAGCGAAGCCGGTCTGCGCGAACCGTTTCTCGCCGAGGGCTACCTGCGCTGGAGGGAGCGGCGCGCACTCGCACGCCGACCCCGGCCAGGTCGCCAACCGACGCCGCCCATCCCACGGTGAACGTCGGCCTCGCCAACTTCGTCGTGGGCCATGTCGTAGGAACAGTGCTGCTCGGCATCGCACTACTCAGGTCGCAGCGGATCCTCACCTCGGCTGCATCGGCCGTCATAGTCTCGCAACCGCTGCACTTCATCGCGGCCGTGATCGTGGGCAGCTCGACGCTGGATCTGATCGTGGACGCTCACCGCTCTGGGCCTCGCCTTCGTGGCCCACGCGTTACTGACGGACAAGACACTGCCCGCGCCCCACCTGGTCGCGGCTCGGAATTTGTCAAGGCGGTTGAGGCCAGCGGGAGTTATGCGGCTGCGGTGGCGCTCTCCTGTTCTTGATCCTCGGTTTGGGTGTCGGAGCGTTGATCCAAGCGGCGTCCGACAGGTCGAGAATCTTCGAGTCTGTTGGTGAACCGGCTCGGGGTCGAGGCCCGAGCGACGGCGAGAGTCTGGGCGGCGTCGACGATCGGTGTCCGCGGCGAGGCCGTAGTGGACGTCGGCGGGCGCGTGCAGCCCGATACCGGTGTGGTGGTGCTCGTGGTTGTAGTGCTGCATCAACTCGTCGAGGAAGCCGCGGGCGGGGGTGCGTGACCCAAACCGGTCGAGGAACACGAACACGGTCCAGGCTCGTCTCGGTCGTCGTCATCAGTGCGCTGATTCGGTCGTTGCCGAGCCGCTGCTGCACCAAACGGATCCCGTCGACAGCCTTCTGCCAACTGTCCGATCTCGTTCCCGATCAGCAGCGTGTCGGCGATTGTCAACCTGACGGGCGGCGGGCCGCTCGCCCCAGCCCCGGCGCGCATAACGACCCCCGGAAGCCGGCCGAACTCGTTGGTGACGAGCGCAGAATCGGCGGTTGCGCGCGGATCTGGCCGCGTTCGTCGGCTGCGGTCCTAGCCTGGTTGCTTCGTTCATCTGCTGGAGCTCCGACGCTCCGAGGACGCCAGGCTTCTGCCCGAGTTCCGGAGGTCGCCATGACTACCACCATCCCTTCGACCGACATCGTCGTGTCGGTCGAGCCGCTGTTCACCGAGGGCGAGCGGATCGCCCTGGCCGGATTTCTTGCCGGCTACAGCGGTCTGACCCGCGACGCCTACGCGCTCGACCTGAGGGTGTTCACCGCCTGGTGCCAGCAGCACGGCCTACACCTGTTCCAGGCGCGGCGTGCGGACTTCGAATGCTTCGGTCGCGACATGGAAACACGCGGCCGAGCACGCGCGACGATCTCGCGCAGGCTGTGCACGATCACTGGCTTCTACCGCTACGCGGTCGAGGAAGAGCTTCTCGAGCACTCACCCGCATTCCACGTCCGCCGGCCGCGTCTGGACTACGAGTCACACGCCATCGGCCTGGATCGCAACGAAGTCGGCTCGCTGCTCGTCGCTGCCGGCCTCGGGGCATCCAACGAACATGCGTTGATCTCTCTGCTCGGGATCAATGGGCTCCGGAATTCGGAGGCCCTCGGTGCCGATATCGACGCGCTCGGCATCGAGCGCGGACACCGCACGCTCACTGTGGTGCGGAAGGGCGGCAAGGTCGTCACCATCCCGCTCGCGCGCCCCGTACCGCTCCGGCCACCGACCTGGCGATCGGAGAGCGCCTCGACGGACCGGTCTTCCTGCGACCGGACGGTCAGCGAATGGACCGCCATTGCGCAAGCAGGATCGTGCGAAGAGTTGCTCGTCGTGCCTGACGCAGTGGTTCGGTTCAGAAGTCCTCGAGTTTGGCGGCGTCAAATGATCAGTGAGACGGTGCCGCATCATTCAACTCGTTCGCGTCGAGGCTGTTCAATCTTCGTTTCGGTCGACCAGGATCACTTCAAGACGGCGAGGGCCGTGCACCCCTTCGACGCGGTTCAGTTCGATATCGCTGGTTGCGCTCGGTCCGCTGATCCATGTCTGTACGGATCCTGGACGGAGGCGGTGAATGGCGTCCGGGACTGATGCGACTACTTGTTCGGCTTCGACGATCACGATGTGGTGGTCGGGAATGAGGGTGAGGGACCGGCGCCCTTGGCCCGGGCCGTGGTCGAGGATGACGGTTCCGGTATCGCTGATCGCCAGAGCACAGGTCGTCACGACCGCGTCAATGTCGTCTAAGTCGTCGATAGCAATCGGTGGGTTGTCGGTGATGGATCGTGTTCCATAGGTCCAGTCGGACGGGACGCCGTCGGGCCGGATGACGGTTGCGTCTGTGACGAGAAGTCTCTGGACGGTGGCGGCTACAGTCTGTGCCGAACATCGGTAGACGGTTGCCCGGTAGTCGGTTATGCCTGACGGAAGATACGGCCCGACGCACCACCAAAACAGTGCTGTGGCCATCCCGCTGCTGGCCAGGTCCGGTCACCAGCTGTCGAACTTTGCGGAGACGCGAGTGGTTCAGGGGCGGCAGGCCGCGGTCGGTCTGCGATAGTCGGGGGCGGTGAGAATCAGCATCGATCCGCGCCGCCAGGTGACCACGAACCCGCGGGCTAGGTCGCGGGCCAGGATGACCTGCGGCGACGGCTGCAGGTAGCCCACGTCTTTCTGCGACATATCCAGGACGACGAGGTCGGTGCGCGTCGT